>JASIGB010000266.1:0-3921 GCA_030045355.1 Bryobacteraceae bacterium | reverse complement strand
TCCCGAAGCGGACCTGATCGAATTGCGCAGGCGCATCAGCGCGACAAAGTGGCCTGAACGAGAAACGGTTAAGGACGCCTCGCAAGGCGTGCAGCTCGCGACGATTCAGGCGCTGGCGCGCTACTGGGCGACAGATTATGATTGGCGCAAGATCGAGGCCAAACTGAACGCCCTGCCGCAATTCATCACCGAGATTGATGGCCTGGACATTCATTTCATTCACGTCCGTTCCAACCACGAAAATGCATTGCCGCTGATCGTGACGCACGGATGGCCCGGCTCGATCACTGAACAGATGAAGATCCTCGATCCGCTGACCGATCCCACCGCACACGGCGGAAATGCATCCGACGCGTTCGATATCGTCATTCCGTCCCTGCCCGGCTACGGTTTTTCCGGCAGACCCGCCACGACCGGATGGGACCCCGCGCACATTGCACGTGCCTGGACCGTGCTGATGAAGCGCCTCGGATACACGAAATTCGTGGCGCAGGGTGGGGATTGGGGTGCCATCATCACCGAGCTAATGGGCGTCCAGGCGCCTCCGGAGTTGCTGGGCATTCACACCAACATGGCGAACGTGATTCCACTCGACATCGACAAGCTGGCCTTCTCCGGCGCGCCCGCGCCTGCGAATCTCACGGCCGACGAGAAGCTGGCCTACGAGCGGCTGAGCTTCGTCTATGCGAAGGGCATCGGCTATGGCTTCCAGATGGGGTTGAGACCGCAGACATTGTATGGAATAGCGGACTCGCCCATCGGCTTGGCGGCCTATTTCCTCGATCACGACGCACGCAGCTACGAGCTGATCGCGCGTGTCTTCGCCGGAGCGAGCGAAGGCCTCACACGAGACGACGTCCTCGATAACATTACGCTTACTTGGCTCACAAATACTGCGCTCTCGGGGGCCCGTCTCTATTGGGAGAACAAGGGGGCGTCGTTCTTCGCCGTCAAAGGCGTCGTGGTCCCGACGGCCGTGAGCGTCTTTCCAGACGAACTCTATCCTGCACCACGGAGCTGGGCAGAGCGGGCGTATCCCAAACTGATCCATTACAACAAGCTCAACAAAGGCGGACACTTCGCGGCTTGGGAACAGCCGCGGCTGTTTACAGACGAGATTCGCGCCGGGTTCCGATCGCTGCGGTAGGGTTCCGCCCGACGTAGGTGATGCGCCATGCCTGAGCATTCGCAGTTCAACATCGATCAGTTCAAGATCGACCGCACCTGTCCGGGCGTCTGGACAATCACCTTCAGCAACCCACCGATCAACATGTTCGTCCCCACAACGATCGTCGAATTGGGAGCGCTGTTGAGCGGCCTGGAGACGGACCTGTCCGTGAAAGTCGTAGTGTTCCAGTCGGCGAATTCCGATTTTTTCATCGCCCATCTCGACGTAGCCAAGGCAGCTGAACGGCCGGAGGCGCTGAGACTTTGGCGCGACTTTGTGCTGCACCTCTCGTCCACGTCGGTCGTGAGCATCGCGAAGATTCGCGGCCGCACGCGCGGCATCGGCAACGAATTCGTGCTGGCCTGCGACATGCGCTTCGCCAGCCGGCAGAGCGCTCTATTCGGCAACCCCGAGATCGGTGTCGGACTGGTCCCGGGCGGCGGAGCGCTGGAATGGCTCCCGCGCTTGGTCGGCCGCTCGCGGGCACTTGAGATCGTCCTCAGCGGCGACGACTTCGACGCTGATATCGCCGAGCGCTATGGCTGGGTGAACCGGACGCTGGACGATGACGACCTCGACCCCTTTGTCGATACCCTCGTCGGGCGTCTGGCCTCGTTCGACCGTGAAACGCTGGCCGCGGCGAAGGCCCAGATCAACCGGTTCGGGACGCCGACGGCCGCCGAGCTTCAGTCGAGCAACGACCTGTTCTTCCCACTGCTGGCCTTGCCGGGTGCGCAGGCGCGCCGTGCGAAGATTCGCGACATCGGTTACGGTGTTCGAAGCGACTTCGAATTGAACTTCGGCCGGTACCTTCCTTCGTTCGGGCGGGCGGACGAGGATGAACTTCATCACTGAAATCGAGGGGTTCGAGAAGGCCGCAGACTGTTTTCAGAAGAGATTCGCGCCGGGTCCCGATCGCTTCGCCGATCGTCGCCCAGCATGCATTTAATTTAATTCCCGCGTCATTGAAAGAACAATCACTTGGAAAGAGGAACCACTTTGAAAAAAATCAGTTTCATGTTGCTTGCCGGTGCAGCACTGGCCGGCCTTGTCACGCTTGGAACCGGACACGCTAAAGAACAGTCCGCCCCGCTCTTCGTAACTAAAATTCCGCCCGGATACCGCGACTGGAGGTTGGTCTCCGTGTCCCACGAAGAAGGCAACCTTCACAGCATTGGCGCCGTCTTGGGCAACGATCTGACGATCAAAGCCTACCGCGAGGGGAAGCTTCCGTTCCCGGACGGCGCCATCATTGCCGCTTTGCACTATCGCCACGTACCGTCGGAGGAAAACGACAAGGTCTTTGGCCGAGCTCAATCTTTCGTTGCCGGGCCGCCCACGAACATTCAGTTTATGGTGAAGGACTCCACAAAGTACGCCGCGACGGGTGGCTGGGGCTTCGCTACTTTCATAGACGGCAAACCCGCTCCAGCTGCCTCAATGAAAAGCTGCTTCCCCTGCCACAGTCAGGCCAAAGCTAGCGACCTAGTCTTTACCCATTACGCACCGTGATACGGAGACCGAATCGAGCGTTGACTCAAGATCCCGAACAGCGTCGATGTCACGAATTGGGCCAACGCCGAGCGGGCATCGCTGGATGCCCCCGTGGCACGTGGACTATGGTTGTTTTCCAACCAAATGCTGGACGTCTCTATTGTTTTCCTGGCAAATGTATTCCATCAGGTCGCCCTTTAGCATTACCGGGTGCGTGGTGAAGCTCCAAGGCTTGGTGTAGGCCTTCGGATCGTCGACGGTGTTTTCGATTTCCAGATGGCCCAGATCAGGACGGCGGAAGCGCTCGATGACGTGCAGCGATTCGGTGGTCGGAAGACCGGATTCGTCCAGCCAGGATTCGCCGTTAAACCCGACCGAATCCACCACTAGCGTGTCGCCTTCCCAGTGGCCGATGGAGTCGCCGAGCCAGGTCGGATTGGGGTCTGCCGGATGCTGGCGCCCGTCCATGAAGATCTGCCGCCAAATGTGCGCTCCGCCTTCATACACGATGAGAATCAGCTTCGGCGTCTGCATGATGCGGAACGGATAAGGAGTGGTGGTCATGCGCGGCACGCCGGGCGGCAGGCAATGCCCTTCCGGGTCGTCCTTGGAAAAATTCGCCTTGCGCTCCAAATAGAGCTTTTCGGCCCACGGCTGAAATGGAATGACCTCGCCGATATTCTTCAGCGAAGCGCGCAAATCCACATTCTGACGGATCGCGTTGGGCGCCCAGGCGCCGGACAGATCGGGCTTTCCATCCTCAGTTTTGGGCGCGGGGCCCTCGGGAGGCCAGCCCTTGGGCTGGGGCCGGTCCTTCACCGGACCGGTCAGAGACGGGCTAAAGTCGGCGGGAGCCGGCGACGTCGCTTGGCCAAAGGCCGTCACCGCCAGGAACGTCAGAGACGCTGTCGCCAAAAGACTATATCGCAACATGTGATTTGGATTATCTGCAATTTTCACGTGGTCCTACTGGTCCGAACACGATGATATCACTCCTCGCCGCCGGGCACGTTGGCGCGAAGCGAGCGGCGGAGAACTCAAGTTGCGGTTCACCTAACCGTTGTCAGCCGCCTTAGTCTAAAGGACGGATGGAAGCGGAAGCCAGCGGCGCCGTCGAACGCGCGCGCCTGGGTGACAGCGACGCGTTCCGGCTGCTGGTGGAGCGGCACGGCCGCGCCATCTTCCGGCTGGCTTACCGAATTACAGGAAACGAAGAAGATGCCGAGGATGTCGTGCAAGAAACCTTTCTGAAAGCCTAC
>JASIGB010000265.1:0-4216 GCA_030045355.1 Bryobacteraceae bacterium | reverse complement strand
GATCCCCAGCGCGGATTCTACGGAGGCGGCGGCATCGACGCGCGCTTCGATTATTATCCGGCGAGTTTCGCCTTACACGCCCTGCCGCCGGATGCGCCCAAATGGGGCGCCGGATACAAAAAGACCTTGCGCGAGTACTTCAACCACACCATGACGCTGCTCGGCCACACCAGTTCCCTGCCCCAATCGCGCAGCAGCATTTCGCTCGACCCGGATCTCAAGGATACCTGGGGCCTGCCCGCCATGCGCGTCACCTACGACCTTCATGCCGACGACGCCGCGGCGTTGAAATGGGTGCTGAGCAAACAACTCGAAATCCTCCAGGCCGCCGGCGCGAGAAAGGTCTGGACCACCGGCATCGCGTTTGAAGACATGTTGCCGTCGCGCCACCTGATGGGCACCTGCCGCATGGGCAACGATCCTGCGAAATCCGTCGTTGACCGCAACAACCGCGCGCACGACGTCCCCAATCTCGTGATCGCAGATGGAAGCAGCTTCGTCACCTCGGCGCGCCAGCAGCCCACCGCCACCATCCAGGCGCTTGCCTATCGCGCGGCGGACTGGGCCATCCAAGCGGCCAAACGCGGCGAACTCGGCTGATCCCTTCGTTCAGTTATTGCCGCGAACCGGATGTCCGCGACGCGCCGCTCACTGTCACCGCCGCATCCAGCTTTGTCCCTAGCGTTTCGAACTCGGGCTGTGGCCCCTTCCACTTCAGTTCATCCATCGAAGCGAACAACGGAATATCCGTCTTGAGCGTCGCGAGCGTCCGAAACAGAAACGCCAGATCGCGTTCCCGCGCGAGCGTCGCCGCCAGCGCTCCCGCATTCGACGCGTTCACGTGCCACTCGCGCCAATCCGCCGGAATCGCTTCCAGATGCCGGTATCGCGCGAGTACGGCCGCCACCGATTTCGCGCCCCAGCCTGCCAGTCCCGGATATCCATCCGCCGCATCGCCCACCAGCGCCAGATAATCCGGAATCGATTCCGGCGCTACTCCAAACTTGTGGATCACGCCGGCTTCGTCGCGAATCTCGCGCGTCCGCCGGTTCATCTGCACCACGCGCGTCCCGCGGACGCACTGCGCCAGGTCTTTGTCCGGCGTGCAGATGATCACGCGCTCCACTCGATCGTCCCGCGCGGCCGTCTCCGCCGCGGAAGCCAGCGCATCGTCGGCTTCGAACTCCACCATCGGCCACACCGCCACTCCCATCGCCGCGAGCGCCTCTTCGAGCAGCGGAAACTGCGCCAGCAGATCGGCCGGAACGCCGGCGCTTGTCTTGTAGCCCGGCCACAATCCGTTGCGGAACGATTCGATCACGTGATCCGTCGCCACGCCGATATGGATCGCGCCGCCCTGGATCATCCCCAGCACGCTCCGCACCACGCCGCGCACCGCCGCTACTTCGCGCCCCTCGGAATCGCGCGCTTTGGGCAGCGCGTAATAGTGCCGGAACAGTTCATACGTCCCGTCCAACAGGTACACTTCCATGCAGCTTCCATTCTCGCTTGTGTCGTATATAATCGGTGACTGCATTGGAGGGTAGTTATTTGAGGAACTGGTCCTGCCGAACAACCGCGATCTTCGCTGGGCTGATCGCGCTGCTGGCCGCCGCTCCGGCCTGGTCGCAGGTGGATTTCAGCGGCGAATGGGCGCCCTTCTATCACGAAGATCCGGTCGAGCGCGGGCCTGGCGCCGAGCTCGGCGATTACACCGAGCTGCCCATCAACGACGCCGCGCGCATGCAGGCCGACAGCTACGATGCGGACCGCATTTCGGTGGTTGAAGAATACCAATGCCGCCCGCACTCGCCAGATTACGGATTCCGCAGCCTGGGCAATCTGCGCATCTGGAGCGAGGTGGATTCGCGCACGCAGCGCGTCGTCGCCTTCCACAGCCACACGCTCGCCTACGACAACGAACGGACCATTTACATCGATGACCGCCCGCACCCGCCCCCTTACGCCGCGCACACCTGGCAAGGCTTTTCTACGGCGAAATGGGAAGGCAACATGCTCACCATCACCACCACGCACCTGAAGACCAGCTATATGCGCCGCAACGCTCTGCCGCGCAGCGATCAAGCCATCATCACCGAGCATTGGATTCGCCACGGCGATATCCTGACCGTGATCACCATCACCGAAGATCCGGCTTTCCTCGAAGAGCCGATGGTGCGCAGCACCAACTGGTATCTCGACCCGGGCCAGCATCTGCAGCCCTACGGCTGCGAGTATGAACCCGAAGTTCCCCGCCCTGAGGGCACGGTGCCGAACTTTCTGCCCGGCCAGAATCCGTTCCTGCACGAGTTCGCGAACTATTACGGGCTCCCGTTTGAATCCACGCGCGGCGGCAAGGAAACGTTGTACCCCGAGTATCAGGAAAAATTGAAGGACTACAAGCCGCCGGCCAAATGTGAACGCTATTGCCGCTGCCTGGGACTATTCGAATGCAACGTAAACTCGAAGTGATCCTGATCGCGATACTCGCCTCCGCGTGTACCTATGCGCAATCGGCTGCGCCTGTGTCCTCAGACGACATCGGCGTCCTCAAGGTGCAGGGCAACGTCTACATGCTGGTTACCGATGCCGGCAATATCGCCGCGCAGGTGGGCGACGACGGAATCCTGGTGGTGAACACCGGCACCGAAGAGCTGGCGCCGAAAGTGGCCGCGGTGCTGAAGAAGCTAGCTGACAAGCCGATCCTGTGGGTGGTAAATACCGATGCCGCGCCAAACCACATCGGCGGAAATTCCGTGCTGCCGCATTTGAGCGGACTTGCCCCTCGCCAGGACCCGCGTATCGTCGCTTATGAAAACGTGCTGGATCGCGTCAGCCATCGTCAGCCGAAGGTTCCCGATGTGCTCTGGCCTAACGACGAATACTTTAGGCCCGTGAAGGATTTCTCGTTCAATGGCGAAGCCATCGAGGTGTATCACGTTCCGGACGCGCTCACCGACGGCGACAGCCTGGTCCACTTCCGCCGGTCGGATGTACTGGCCACGGGCGACGTATTCACGCCGGACCGTTATCCCGTCATCCACACCGATCAGGGCGGGACAATACAAGGCGAGCTCGACGCTCTGAACGAAATCCTGCGCATCACTGTGCCGTTGAAATACGAAGAGGCCGGAACTTACGTGATCCCAGGCCGCGGGCGTCTGTGCGACGAGGCCGACGTGGTGGAATATCGCAACATGGCGACCATCGTGCGCGACCGCGTACGCGCCCTCGTCGCCAAGGACAACACGCTCGAACAAGTGAAGGCCGCGCGTCCCACGCGCGACTACGACACGCAGTACGACAAAGCATCGGCCGACGCGTTCGTAGAAGCCATTTACAAGACGGTAGCGAACAAGAAATGACCGTACGAATCTCGCTTGTTCTACTTGCCGCAGCCGCACTCGCGCAAACGCTGCTCGCCCAACCGCCGCGTCCGCCCGCACCAAATCGTTCGCCGCGTGAAGCCGCGCCCGTCGATTTCACCGGCTACTGGGTCTCCGTCATTTCCGAGGATTGGCGCTGGCGCATGGTCACGCCCGCCAAGGACGATTTCGCGGGCATCCCCTTCACACCCGAAGGCCGCCGCGTCGGCGATGAATGGGATCCGGCCAAAGACGAAGCTTCGGGAGACGTGTGCAAAGCCTACGGCATGGCCGCCATCATGCGGTTGCCCGGCCGAGTCCACATCACCTGGCAGGACGATTCCACGCTCAAAATCGAAACCGACACGGGCATGCAAACGCGCCTGCTGAAATTCGGCGCAACGCCTCCCGCGGATCTCGCGCCGTCGCGGCAGGGCTTTTCGGTCGCTAATTGGGAGCAGCCCGAACACGGAATGGCCAAGCCGCAATTCGGATTCGGCGCCACGCGCGTGGGCAATCAAGGCCGCGCGCTCGAAGTCACCACCACGCATTTGCTGCCCGGCTATCTGCGCAAGAACGGATTCCCGGTGAGCGGCAACGCGATCGTGAAGGAAGATTTCGACCTGTTCACCGAGCGCAATGGCCAGCCCTGGTTTGTGGTCACCACCATCGTCCAGGACCCGCTGTACCTGCAGGAGCCGTTCGTCACCAGCTCGAACTTCAAGAAGCAATCCGACGACTACCACTGGAACCCGCGCCCCTGCTCCGCTCGTTAAGAACGCCCGACAAAACGAAATTCAATCGAAATTGTTTCTGCGCCCTTCCCGCACGTAATCCACCGTCGAGCCGAT
>JASIGB010000264.1:0-2687 GCA_030045355.1 Bryobacteraceae bacterium | reverse complement strand
GCTTTTCCGGCATCCCGAACGCGTGCGTATCGCGCTGAACATCGGCGGCATTGCGAACATTACCGTCATTCCGGCAAACGCATCGCCCGAACAAGTAATCGCTTTCGACACCGGCCCAGGCAACATGATCATGGACGCGCTCGCGCCTCCCTTCGACCGCGATGGCGCGCGGGCGCGCGCGGGGAAAGTAAATGCAGCCTTGCTCGAACGATTGCTCGCCGATCCCTATTACGATCGGGATCCACCCAAATCCTGCGGTCGCGAGCAGTATGGCGTCGAGTTCGTTCGCACAACTGGCATCGATATCGCGACTGCGACGGAGCTGACGGCGCAGACCATTGTTCGCGCGGTCAGCCGCTATCCGCGTACACAGGACGTGATCGTCTCCGGCGGCGGTGCGCACAATCGCTACCTGATGGAGCGGCTGGCCGCGCTGATCCGCGCTCGCGTTACCACTTCGGCGGAATTCGGTGTTGGCGTGGATTCCAAAGAGGCGATTCTGTTCGCGCTGCTCGCCTATCAGACGTATCACGGCCGCGCCGGGAATCTGCCATCCGCAACCGGCGCGCGGAGAGCGATGATTCTGGGAAAAATCTCGCCGGGGAACAAAACGACGCTCTGACGCGTAGCTTAAACAGAGGCAAAATTCGATGTTTTGCACCAGATGCGGTAGTGAATTGAGGGAGCAAGACAACTTCTGCTTTAGCTGCGGCGCTCCCTCAGGCCGCGGGACTTCGGGCGTCAGGCCGGCTCCGGCGCTGACCCGCCCTACGGAAGGCAAGATGGTCGCCGGCGTTTGCGCCGGCTTTGCGCGCTATTTCGGTGTCGACGTGACATTGGTGCGGGTGCTGTGGGTGGTGATTACCGTGTTTCCGCTTCCGTGCTTCGGCCTGGTGTCTTATATCGTGGCCTGGATCGTGATGCCGCGCGATCCGGTACCTGATGTGGTGCCAGTTCGCGCCACCAACTAACGGAGTTGCTTCTCGACTTCTTCGAGCCAGTCCGGGCGCTTCAGCACTTCGCGCGGCTTGCTCCCATCCGGCGGTCCGATGATGCCTTCGTGCTGCATCATGTCGAGAATGCGCGCGGCGCGGCCGTAGCCTAGACGCAAGCGACGCTGCAAAGTCGAAGTCGATGCTTTGCCCATTTCGAGCACGACGCGGACAGCGTCCTGATACGCCGGATCGTCGCCGCCTTCGAATTCGGCCCCTTCGGGATCTTCGTCCTCGGCAGGCGGAGCCAGCAGGAAGGTCTGATCGTAATCCGGCCGCGCCTGAGCTTTCCAGCATTCGACCACGCGATTGATTTCGGCTTCGGTGACGAACGCGCCGTGAACGCGGGTCAGCCGCGACGACCCCGGCGGCAGGAACAGCATGTCGCCTTTTCCGAGCAGATGCTCGGCGCCCATTACATCGAGCACCGTGCGCGAATCCACGCGCGTGGCGACGCGAAAGCTGATGCGCGACGGGAAATTGGCTTTGATGAGACCGGTGATCACGTCGACGCTCGGCCGCTGCGTCGCGAGCACCAGGTGCATCCCGACCGCGCGCGCCATCTGGGCCAGCCGTGCGACGGCTTCTTCGACGTTCGCGCGCTCCAGCATCATCAAGTCCGCCAGCTCGTCGATCACGATCAGGATGAACGGCAGCGGCTTTAGATCGATCTCGGGCGTTTCGTCTTCCTCTTCAAAAAGACTGCGGGGCTCGTTTGCGAGCGCGCGCACTTTCTTGTTGTATTGATCGATGTTGCGTACGCCTTGGCCGGCCAGCAACTTCAAGCGGCGCTCCATTTCGAGCACGGCGTTGCGCAACGCGTAAGTTGCCTTTTTGGGATCGGTGATCACGGGCGTCAGCAGATGCGGAATGCCTTCGTACAGGCCCATTTCCAGGCGCTTGGGGTCCACCAGGATCATGCGGACTTCATCCGGAGTCGACTTGTACAAGATCGACATGATCATGGAATTGAGCATCACGCTTTTGCCGGCGCCCGTGGATCCGGCGATGAGCAGGTGCGGCATGGATTCGAGCGCAGCTACTTTGATGCGTCCGCTGATGTCTTTCCCCAGGCAGATGGTGAGGTGCGAGTGCGAATCCATGAATTCGTCGGATTCGAGAATCTGCCGCAGGCTGATCACTTCGCGGCGCGTGTTGGGAACTTCGATGCCCACGGTGGGTTTGCCGGGAATGCGCTCGATCAGGATGGATTCGGCCTGCAGGCCCAGGCACAAATCTTCGGTGAGGGTGGTGATGCGGCTGTACTTGACGCCCGCTTCGGGCTTGAGTTCGAACGTGGTGACCACGGGGCCGGGATTGATCTGCACCACGGCGCCGTGGACGTTGAACTCCTCGAACTTGGACTTGATGCGCCCGGCGATTTCCTTGAGCTCGATGGAATCGAACGGATTGCGCGCGGGAACTTCATTGAGCAGCGCTGTCGAGGGCAATTGATAAGCCGGATGGTCCATTGGCTCGGGTGCTGGACGTCGCGGTTTGCGAGCCGGTGCGGGTTCCGGCGCGGGTTCGGGTTCCCGCATGGGTTCCTCCCAGGGCGGGCGCGAAGAAGCGGAAGGCGGCTGGTATTCGAGCTCGTGGATGGGGATTTCGTGTTCGACCGGCGGTTCTTCGACGGACGGTGCGGCGTAAACCGGCTCGCGTTCGACCGGAGGTTCAATTTGGGAGGCGACGGGA
>JASIGB010000263.1:0-3047 GCA_030045355.1 Bryobacteraceae bacterium | reverse complement strand
AGTCGTACTCGGCCCGCGAGCGGATGGTCTCGCGATAGGCCACCTGCGGCTTGCCGACATTGGCGCCCACGTTAAACTCGCGCTGCATGCGATCCACGATGATTTCCAGGTGCAGCTCGCCCATCCCCGAAAGAATGGTCTGGCCGGTATCGGGGTCGGTATTGACGCGCAGCGTGGGATCTTCCTGCACCAGTTTCTGGATCGCCATGCCCAGCTTTTCCTGATCGGCTTTGGTCTTGGGCTCGATGGCCAGCTGGATCACGGGCTCCGGAAAATCGATGGATTCGAGCAGGATCGGCTTCTTCTCGTCGCAGATCGTGTCGCCGGTGGAGACATTCTTCAGCACCGCGGCGCAGATGTCGCCCGCGAGAATCTCCTGAATGTCCTCGCGCTTGTTGGCGTGCATCTTCACCAGGCGGCCGACGCGCTCCCTGCGGTTCTTGGCCACGTTGAACACGCTCTCGCCCGCGCCCAGCCGGCCCGAGTACACGCGAATAAACGCGAGCTGGCCGACGAAGGGGTCGGTCATGATCTTGAATACCAGCGCCGAAAACGGTGCGTCATCTTCGGCCGGAAGCGATTCCGTCACATCCGGATGGTCGGGCACCACGCCCTCGACAGGCGGCACGTCCACCGGCGACGGCAGATAGTCCACCACCGCGTCGAGCAAGTTCTGTACGCCCTTGTTCTTGAACGCCGAGCCGCAGATTACCGGGAAAATCTTCTGCGCGATGGTCGCCTTGCGGATGCCCTGCATGATCTCTTGCTCGGTGATGGGAGTGCCTTCCACAAACTTGGCGAACAGGTGGTCGTCGGATTCGGCCACGGCTTCGATCATCTGCTCGCGATAAGACTTGGCTTTTTCGAGCAGATCGGCCGGAACCTCAACCTCGTCGTACTGCGCGCCCAGCGTTTCATCGCGCCAGATACGCGCCTTCATCGTCACCAGGTCGATCACGCCCTTGAACTGATCCTCGGCACCCACCGGAATTTGAATCGCCACCGGGCGGCACTGCAACCGGTCGACAATCGTATCGATGGCGTGATAGAAGTCCGCGCCCACGCGGTCCATCTTGTTGATGAAGCAGATGCGCGGAACGCTGTATTTGTCGGCCTGGCGCCACACGGTCTCCGACTGTGGCTGAACGCCCGCGACGGCATCGAACACCGCGCAGGCGCCATCCAGCACGCGCAGGCTGCGCTCCACTTCGGCCGTGAAATCCACGTGGCCGGGCGTATCGATGATGTTGATCGTAATGTCCCGCCACTGGCACGTGGTGGCGGCCGACGTAATCGTGATCCCGCGCTCCTGCTCTTGCTCCATCCAGTCCATGATGGCGGTGCCTTCATGCACTTCGCCGATCTTGTGCGTACGGCCGGTGTAATAGAGCACTCGCTCGGTGGTGGTGGTTTTACCGGCATCGATGTGGGCCATGATGCCGATGTTCCTCATTTTTTCGATCGGTACAGTACGTGCCATAACAAAACCTTACTTCACTAAACTTACAAAGCCGTTACCAGCGATAATGCGCGAAAGCCCGGTTGGCTTCCGCCATGCGATGAACGTCGTCCTTCTTCTTGATCGCCCCGCCGCGCATGTTCGCCGCGTCAGTCAGTTCGTTGGCCAGTTTCTCCGGCATCCCTTTGTCGGGCCGGCTGCGGGCGTTCTGCAAGATCCAGCGAATCGCCAAACTCACCCGCCGGTTCTGCGGCACCTCGACCGGAACCTGATAGTTGGCGCCGCCCACGCGGCGCGTCTTCACTTCGAGCAGGGGCTTCGCGTTCTCTACCGCCTTCTTGAAAAGCTTCAACGGATCGTCGTCCGTCCGCTCCCGGATTTTATCCATCGCGCCGTAGAAAATCCGTTGGGACGTGTTCTTCTTGCCGTCCCACATCATCGAGTTGATGAACTTCTCGGCGAGCGTCGAGTTGTAAATCGGATCCGGCAGGATCTCGCGCTGTTCGGGTCTACGTCGGCGTGGCATATCTTATTTAGTCGGTCCTTTCGGACGCTTGGCTCCATACTTCGAGCGCCCCTGCTTGCGGTCCGCGACGCCCGCGGCATCGAGTGTCCCGCGCACGACGTGATAACGCACGCCGGGCAGATCCTTCACGCGGCCCCCGCGGATCAGCACGATGGAGTGCTCCTGCAAATTGTGGCCGACGCCCGGAATATAGGTAGTTACCTCGATCCCGTTGGTCAGGCGCACGCGCGCCACCTTGCGCAGCGCCGAGTTCGGCTTCTTGGGGGTGGTAGTGTACACACGCGTACACACGCCGCGCTTCTGCGGACAAGCTTGCAACGCGGGACTCGCGGTCTTATAACGCGGCGGTCTCCGCCCTTTTCGCACGAGTTGGTTGAACGTCGGCACGAATCTTCCCTTCAGAAGTTAAATTGTTGGTTGACGCACAAAAACGGCAGGCTAAAAGCCTAACCGCGAAAAACTACAAGCTGCGAGGGTACTTGCTCTGGACAAGCCCATATCCCGAATGGCTGAGAAACCGTCGGAACCTCGGGGCCGGCCCCCGGCCGGGCTCTCTAACTAAAGAGCGGTAGCGCGGGAGCAGAAGACAACTCGCCTGAACCTTTATAAGAATACAGAACATATCCCAGGTTGTCAAATGAGCGTGTTCACGGGTAGTGGCTCAATTTGAGCATCCCTCGTCTTGCGGGGTCGGATTGATTGGGTGATGTGGCCCACAGTGTCAGGTTCGGGATTGAAATCACAAGAGCGCCAGTGGACCCTTAGTTGCCCTTTCCTTGGCATGAGGCAGAGTCATGAATCAACCCATGGAAGGGAGCATTTGCCCAATAAAACGCGAGCTGGCGGAAGAAGCCGGGCTTGCCGCGCGATTGTATTCCGAAGCTGTTTTGCAGTTAGAGGATGCCACCGAGAGGATCGAGCGGGCGCGAACGGCAGTAAGTGAGTCGCGCGACCGCGCGGATGTGGCGCGGATTGTTCTTCAAGAGCACATCAGCTCACACGGGTGCTGATGACCCAACAAAATCCGGCCTGTCGCAGAGGTGATTCGCTTCATGCCGAGCA
>JASIGB010000262.1:0-4924 GCA_030045355.1 Bryobacteraceae bacterium | reverse complement strand
GGTTTGTTCGCTATGGCTCTGGCTGCCACGCTTTCGGCAGTGCATGGCAACGTGCTCGTCGTTGCGTCCGAAAAAATGTCGAGTATCGCTTCGCGTGAGCCGATGGAGCGTGGAGTGGCCCCGCTGTTTGGCGACGGCGCAGGTGCGTGCCTCGTCGGCCCAACGAACGGCCCAGCGCGCATCGTCGACTCAGCAATCCATTCGGACGGAACATTCGCGGAAGATCTGCGGCTGGAGTTCGATTCGCCGCTTTCGATGAACGGTCGCTCCGTGATCTTGCAGGCTTCGCGCAAGATTCCCGCTGCCATCATCGAGTTGCTCGAAAGAAACCGTCTCGCGGCATCGTCTATCGAGGCTTTTCTCATGCATCAGGCCAATCAAAACTTGATGGATCGCGTCGCGCGCGCGCTCGACGTGGAGGCCGGTCGCTTCTATTCCAACATCCGCCGCTACGGCAACACCTCGTCGGCCTCCATGCTCATCGCGGCTTCCGAATGGTGGCAGGACCCCGGGCCAAGCGCGGGCAGCCTGATCTGCTTCGCCGCCTTCGGCGCCGGATTTCATTGGGGCGCGCTACTGGCCGAAACATCCGCATGATATAGTTCCTCCGAGGCGGACTTTATGGCGAAATCCAAGTTGGACTCGGTAGCGCGGCGTGGTTTTTTGAAAGGCGCGGCAGGCGCGGCGGCGGGTGCGACGGCATTGGTGAATGCTCCCGCTGCCAAAGCCCAGGAAGCGCCGGTGCGTCCGACCGCTCTTCCGCCCACGGCCGCGCAGCGCGCCGCGGAAAACGTCACGCCCGCCGCGGCGCTCGAAGAGATCCAGATCGTCCAACGCCCGGGCGCCGATTATATGGTGGACGTCTTCAAGGCGCTCGGCTTCGAGTACCTGTTCGCCACGCCAGGCTCCAGTTTCCGCGGCATTCACGAATCGGTGATCAATCACGGCGGCAATCGCAATCCCGAGTTCATCACCTTCACGCACGAGGAATGCTCGGCTGCCGCCGCGAACGGCTACGCGAAGATCGAGGGCAAACCCGCGCTGGTTTGCGCGCACGGCACTGTCGGCATCCAGCACGCCGCGATGGCCATTTACAACGCCTATTGCGACCAAGCCCCGGTCTACATCGTGGCCGGCAACATTTCCGACGCCGCCGAACGGCGCGGACGGGTGGAATGGCTGCACGCGGCACAGGACGTCGCGGCCACCGTTCGCGATTACACCAAGTGGGACGATAATCCGGCGTCGCTCGCGCACTTCGGCGAATCGGCGGTCCGCGCATACCAAGTCGCGATGACGGCGCCCATGATGCCGGTGGTGCTGGCCGCCGATGGCGTGCTGCAAGAAGGCGAAGCGCCCACCGAGTTCGACTGGCGCATTCCGAAGCTTCCGAAAATCACCGCGCCCGCCGGCGATTCGGAAGCCGTGGCCGAACTGGCTAAAATGCTGGTGAACGCGCAGAACCCCGTGATCGTGACGAGCCGGTCGGCCCGCACTCCCGCGGGACTGGCGCTGCTCGTGGAACTTGCGGAAACGCTCGGCGCAGGCGTGATCGATCAGCAGCGCCGCATGAACTTCCCGTCGCGCCATCCGCTGAACCAGACGCTGCGCCAGCGCGGGGCGATCACGGACGCGGACTTGATCCTGGGCCTGGAAGTCTACGATTTCTTCGGCGTTGTCCACACGCTCGGCGGACAGGTGCGCGTGATCCCGAAATCCATCATCAAGCCAGGAACCAAACTGGTGAGCGTCAGCTCTTCGGATCTCTTTTACAAGAGCAATTATCAAAACTTCCAGCGCTACGAAGACGTCGATCTGTCGATTCCTGCAGACGCCGAAGCTACGTTGCCGGCGCTGATCGAAGCAGTGAAGCGCATGCTCACCGATGATCGCAAGCAGGCCATCCAGGTGCGTGCCGCCAAGCTCGCCGAGTTGAGCCACCAAGCGCAGGAGCAGACCCGAACCGCGGCCTCCTATGCCTGGGACGCGAGCCCTGTTTCGACCGCCCGGCTTTCGGCCGAGCTCTGGGCACAGATCAAGAACGAAGACTGGTCGCTGGTGTCCGACACGTTTTGGGTCAGCAATTGGCCGCTGCGGCTCTGGGATTTCACCAAGCACTACCAGTTCATTGGCGGCGCGGGCGGCGAAGGCGTCGGGTACCTCGCGCCCGCGGCGCTGGGCGCGGCCATCGCCAACAAGAAGCACGGGCGGCTCAGCGTTTCGATCCAATCCGACGGCGATCTGATGATGGCTAACGGCGTGTTGTGGACCGCGGCGCATCATCGCATTCCGCTGCTCACCCTGATGCACAACAACCGCGCCTATCATCAGGAGATCATGCAGCTCCAGCGCGTCGCGAACCAGCACAATCGCGGCGTGGATATCGACAAATGCAAGATCGGCACCGCGATCGAAAATCCCAACATCAACTACGCGATGCTGGCGAAAAGCATGGGCGTGCAAGCGGAAGGCCCGATCTCGGATCCGAGCCAACTGAGCGCGGCCATTCGACGAGGAATTGATGTGGTCAAGGGCGGCGACCCGTATCTGATCGACGTGGTCACGCAGCCGCGGTAAAAGAGGACTCATGCTTCGGAACCTCATTTTCGTTTCCTTGCTGGCTGCGGTGCCGATTCTCGCGCAGAACGGCAACGCCGAAAAAGGCAAGCGCGAATTCGTGAAACTGGGCTGCTACACTTGCCACGGTTATGAAGGCCAAGGCGGAGGTGCGGGTGCGAAACTCGCGCCGCATCCCATCGCAGCCAAAGCTTTGATCGCCTATGTGCGACATCCAGCGGGAACCATGCCGCCGTTCACCACCAAGGTCGTTTCCGATGAGCAGCTCCTGGATATCCATGCCTACTTGGCTAGCATTCCCGCGCCACCGCCCACGAAAGATATCCCGCAACTGAACGAATAACACACGCTAATCCGTGATGGCCTCGATGGTCTGCGGCGCGTTGCCTTCCAGGCGATTGTTCACGAAAATGTAAGACGGCTCGTGACGGTCGCGCGCGCGTGCGATCAGGAGCCGCAGCGCATCACGCGTTTCCGGATTCGGCTCCTGCACCTGAGCGTACGGGGTGAACTTCGCGACCGCTTCTTCGTACGCCCGGCCGCGGCGCAGCAGCGCGCGGGCCAGCGTGAAATCGGCGGAGTATGCCTCGCGCAGGTGCATCTGACGGCCGATCTCGGGCATGCGCGTCCACGCATTGAAGACGTGCGCGACGCGATGCGCGCGCAGGCAGGCGAAATATTCGGGCGAAAGAAACTCCGGATTGCGGATCTCGACCGCGTAGCGAAAGTCCGCCGGCAGAGCGGCCAAGAATGGATCCAGTTCCGCGAGGAACGCATCGCTGTTCTCGTAGCAGTATCGCGGAAATGTTCCGAACTCCAGAATCAGCGCGGCAACCCGCGGCCGGTAAGGAGCAAGAAGATCGAGAAACGCGCTCTGAAACAAAGCGGCATCCAGGAACGAAGAATTGTCGTCGCCGGCGCGGGACCCGTAGCGCGGATGACGCGGAAACTGCTTGACGGTTACGTCTTCGGGGACCTTGAACGCGAACCGCAGCTTCGCCGGCGCTGACGAAAACAGCTTGCGCCAGTAATCGGGCGAAGGGAATTGGTAGAACGAGAAATCTCCACAAACGACCGGAAATGTTTCCGCGTATTCGGCCAGGCATTCGTCGTTGAAGCGCTTCTGCGAGAAACGGCCGCGCGTCGAGTAGCGCTCGCGCGAATAGATCTGCCCGATCCAGCCTTCGTATTTCCAGGAACTGGTACCGATGAAGACGTTTTCCTCTGCAAGGCCGGCGAGGCGGCGCTGGAGCCGCGCGCGATCGATGCGAAGCGGCTCCTCGAAAAGGGAAGGAGTTTGCATCAACCAAGCGTTCACACGAGTGTGAACGCCACAGGACTAATAGGCGTGCGCCACGCGATAGCCGTAGGGATCGGCGCCGGCTTCGATGACGCCGTCGGGCGTGACGCGAATCAGAACTGGAGCAGCGCCGGAATTCCAGCGCGAACGAATGCCGATCTTATGCCCGCGCGCCGCCAATTCTTCCGCGACGCTGGAGGGGATACGCTCGTCGAGCAGCAGATCGCCGCGATTCCAGGCATGATTGTCGAAGCTGGATACCAGGTGCCGCGTCTGGAAGCGGGGCGCTTCCACGGCGGCTTGCGCGTTATCGCCGAACTCGACGATGTTGAAGAACATTTGGATCAGACTTTGCTCCTGATTGTCGCCGCCGGGAGTCGACATCGCAATAAACGGCTTGCCCTGCTCGGTGATGATGGTGGGGCTGAGCGTCACGCGCGGGCGCTTGCCGCCTTCCAGTTCGTTGGGCGAGCCGGGCACCAGGATGAACTGCTGGGCGCGCTCGGTGAGCGGAATACCGGTATCGCCGGCGATCACCGACGGCATCCATGCGCCGGACGGCGTAGCGCTGAAGACCACACCGTCTTTATCGATGGCGTCCACGCAAGTGGTGTCACTGGCCATCAGGGCATCGTCGATCTTGGTTCGCGCGATATCCATTTCCGTGGGATGCTTGCCGCGCTTACCGTTGATCTTGCCGGGTAGGAAATCCATGGAGGCCATGTGACCGATCTCCTTGCGGCGCTCGGCGGCATAGGACTTGGACAGCAGGATCTCCTCGGGAATTTTGACGAACTTGGGATCGCCGTAATAGGTATCGCGATCGGCATAAGCCAGCTTCAGGGCTTCGGTGACGGTATGGATGTAATCGGCGGAGTTGAAGCCCATGGAGCGCAGGTCGTAGCCTTCCAGAATGTTCAGAGCTTCGAGCATGGCCGGGCCCTGGCTCCAGAATCCGGGCTTGTAGACCTTGTAGTTGTGATAGTCGCTGGAAACCGGCTCTTCCGGCTGGAGCTTGAACGCGGCCATGTCCTCATAGCGCAACAG
>JASIGB010000026.1:0-4919 GCA_030045355.1 Bryobacteraceae bacterium | reverse complement strand
CGCAGAACGTCAGCGCCGCGGAGGTGGAGAAAGAATTCTTCCACAACATGCGTCCGTCGTCGCTGCTCCGGCGCTTCGCGAGCACGGCCGAAGTGGCCGCGATGGTGGCATTCGTGTGCAGCCCGCTTTCCTCGGCCACCAACGGCGCCGCACTGCGCGCGGACGGCGGCGTCGTGCAAGCGATTGTCTGAATGGATCAGGACGGTTGAAAAATAGCGATGCCTTTGCCAGCCAGGGCGACTCCGAACCATAGGACCAATGACGCGACCGCCGTAAGCTTTGCGAAGGGCCCTTCGACCGGCGGTTCGGCGAGCGTGACACGCCGGTGCACGGTGAACTGGAAGAGTACCGCGCTGGCGAGGAGCGCCATCTTGATCCAGAAGGCCGGGGTTTTGTAACAGCGCTCGGCCTCGGAGATCAGCAGAAACGGGCCGCTCGCGAGCATGATGGCGAGCCCGGCGATCATCCAGCGATTCAGTTGCCGCGCGATCTGGGAAACCGGATAGCTTCCGACGCCGCGGCCCACGAGCGCCAAATCGACCATGAGGATCGCGCCCAGCAGCAGCGTCAGGCCGATCAAGTGAACGATTTCGAGCGTCGCGATGAGGGTGGCCGAATGGCGGATGGTTTCGCCGATATAAGTATGTTGCAGCCATTCAAACACCGGCGCGAGCGAAGCGATCATCATCCTAGATCGTAGCCCGGCCCATAAGCGATGGCGCGTCCGGCCGCGATGATGGCGATCCACAGCGCGAGCGACAGCAGACCAGCGAGGCGCGCGCGCGCCGGCGCCTTCGCGGGGTCCCACCGGGCCACGTCGCGATACACCGTGCGATGGAAGATGAGAGCATTGAGGCCGGCCGAGGCGAGCAAAACCATTTTGATGCGAAACGCCGGGCTCTGATACATCTTTACCGCTTCGGAGGCGAACAGCAGGGCGCCGGTCGCGAGCATGAGCCCGAAGCCCGCAAGCGTGGCGGGTACGATGCGCCCCACCAGGTCCCGGATGGGAACCGTGCGCAAACCCAAGCCGAGCAGCCGAAGGTCCACTAGCATAATGGCGCCGGCGACCAGTACGATCCCCAGCGTGTGGACGGTGTCGAGCGCCGGGAAGGCCCAATTGGACTGGCGCAGCAGATGGCTCAGGTGTGTGCCGTCCACCCACTGACAGATGCGGAGCAGGAACATTGGAGTTCTCTCGCGTACTCCAATATCTCACGGCAGCGTCGTGCAACGGCTCCGGCTCCCGATACCGGCTGCTCTACTGTTCGCAGGCGCTCGGAGCTTGAGCGCCGCGGTCGCAACGGTGGTCGGCTTCATGGCGGTACAGCGCCATGCGGGATCTTTCGGTTTCCTCCCAGGCGGCGCGGCACTTCCGGCGCACTTCCCAGACGTGTTCTTCCTGGCCGGAGATGGCCGAATCGGCCATCTGGCGCACGCAATCTGCATAAACGCCGGCGCGGTCGCTGTGCGCGCGCAACAAACGCACGCGCTCCTCGCAGTGTGGCAACTGGCGAGGCGGAGGATCGCTCGGCGGCGGATCGTCCGGCATTCTCCCATTCGACGCTGATTGCACCGGCAGGTGTCCTGTTTGGCGACAATGAGGTCCTATGGGTACTTGGACCGTTGCCTTGTTGTGTACTAGTGTGTTCCTGGCGAGCGCCGCCGAAACTCCTTCGCCAGCGCTGCTGGTGGTCGACAAGGCAGACCGGCAGCTCGCCATCGTCGATCCGTCTTCGGGAACGGTGATTGCGCGCGTTGGCGTGGGCGACGGGCCTCATGAGGTGACTGTTTCCCCTGACGGCCACTTCGCCTATGTCAGCAATTACGGCGCCGCGACTCCGGGCAACACGATTTCCGTCATCGATCTGCCGGTGCAGGCCGAACTGCTTCGCGTGGATCTCGGCGCCTTGCGCCGCCCGCATGGGCTTTTTTTCGTGGCGGGCAAGCTGCTCTTCACCGCCGAGCTCAACCGGCTGATCGCACGCTACGACCCTGTGTCCCAAAAGGTGGACTGGATGTGTGGCACTGGCCAAGCGACCACGCACATGGTGATCGCCAATTCCGAGGGGAGTTTGATCTTCACCTCCAATATCGGGTCGAACACGGTAAGCGCGATCGCGCGCACTGATTCGCCGCCCGGCTGGAACGAAACGCAGATCCCGGTGGGGCAGGGACCGGAGGGCATTGACTGGTCGCCGGATGGAAAGCAGGTCTGGGTCGCGACGGGCGGCGACGGCGGCGTATCCATGATCGATGTGGAGTCGAAGAAAGTGATCGAGACACTGAGTGTGGGGACCAGGCGGACGAATCGGCTGAAATTCACGCCCGACGGCAAATGGGTGCTGCTGTCCGATCGTGACGGCGACGAACTGGTGGTGCTGGATCGCGCGACGCACCAAGTCAAAACGCGTCTGAAGATGGGGCGCTATCCCGAAGGTATTCTCGTGACGCCCGACAGCTCGCGCGCTTACGTGGCCGAGGAGGGCGCGAACGACATCGCGGTGATCGATCTGAAGACTTTGAGCGTTGCCGGACACATCTCGCCAGGCAACGGGCCGGATGGCATGGCCTGGGCGGTGAGAAAGTAGCGGCTTCGAACTACTGGGGCGCTTGGAATTACTTAGGTTCCGTGGTGCCCAGGTGCAACAAGTCCTTATTGTTCTCCAGGCAGACGTATTCCTGAATTTCCCAACCGGCGCGGCACTTGACGTCGAAACGCGTGGTCCAGGGTGGGTGTAGTATTTCGGATCTTGGATGATGGCCTCATAGTGCAGAGTTCCGTACGTGGGCCGGGAGAAACGTTCCACCACATGAAGCTGATCGCTGGCCGGGTGCCCGACATGATCGAGCCAGGTGCGGCCGTTGAACCCCATGGTGTCCACCACCAGCGTGTCATTGCCCTCATAATGTCCACGCGATTCGCCGAGCCAACCCGGATTGGGATCCTCCGAATGTTTCGCGTTCAGCAGAATGACGCGATACATGTGCGATGCGCCTTCGTAGAGGATCACCACGCGGTCCGGCAGTTGGATGATCTGGAACGGATAGGGCGTGCCCGTATAACGCGGTACGCCGGCCGGCCGGCAGTAGCCTTCCGGATCGTCCTTCGAATTGTTGGCGCGGCGTGGGTTGCGCGGCGAGTTCGTCGGCGGAGGGCGCGGTTTTCGCCGCGAAAGACTGCGCGAGCGCGGGAAGAGCGGACACGGAAAAAAGAAGAAGAGCAGACTGGGCAGCGAGCGACGAGGCTTTCATGATGCGTCCTTCGGGACTTTGCTAGGGCGTGTTCACACTATCAAAACATTGATTTGGTAAAATGTTTGTAGGATGGAAGATCACGGAAGACCAGTACGCTCGCATCAAAGATGGCCTTCCGGTGCAGCGCGGAAACGTAAGTCTGACCAACCTGCAGGTGCTCAACGCGATTCTGTATGTGGCGGAGCAGGGTTGCAAGTGGCGGGGGCTCCCGAAGCGGTTCGGCCCTTGGCACGCGATCTACGTGCGAATGAACCGGTGGGCTAAGAAAGGCGTATTGGACCGCGTGTTTGAACAACTGCAACTGGAACAGATCGTGCGCATAAAGATCGAAGCGTTCTCTATAGACTCTACTTCGGTGAAGGTTCATCCGGATGGAACGGGCGCTTTAAAAAAAAGGGCCATAGGCCATCGGAAAATCCCGCGGCGGATGGAACACAAAGATTCATATGGTTGCCGCGCATGCTCGAACGGCCATAATCTTCGCTCTGTCGCCGGGTCACGATCACGACGCGCCGCACGGGCGGGCCTTGCTCGAAGAACTGGGACCTATGCCAGAGGGTCTTCCGATGCTGATGGATCGCGCTTACGAAGGCAATGAAACCCGGCAGCTGGTGCTCGATCTGGGCATGATTCCGGTAGTGCCGCCGAAGTCCAATCGGCTGCATCCCTGGGACTACGATCATGCCGTTTACAAAAAGCGCAATGAGATCGAACGTCTGTTCCGCCGGCTCAAAGACTTCCGCCGTATCTTCTCGCGCTTCGAGAAGCTCGACGCCCTCTTCCTGGGATTCCTCTCATTCGCACTCATCGTCGAAGCCCTTCGGGTAGCGTGACACGCCCTGGTTCTACTGTGAGATTTCACCTGCCGCCTGCGATGCGGCGATCACGTCTTCGATCACATCCGTCTTCGCTTGCGCGTAGGCGTTCATGTCAGACCAGTCTTGCGTCGCAAGCTGGCGTTTTGTTTTTTCATATCGAGTTCGGTCGTTGGCGTTCCGGCGCAGGCGGTCCCGAAACGTTAAGTTGCGCGTAATCTCAGGGCAACCATCTGAGTAGATATGGACGTGCACGTCTTTGTCACGAGTGCGGAACATCCGATGTTCATGCCAGTCCGGCTCACGAACCCGTAGTACATAACCAGCTGCTTCCAGTTGGCGCAGATAAACGGATTCGTCCGTGGAGTCTTTGACAACGACAAGAATGTCGATGATTGGTTTGGCCGCCAGCCCTGGCACTGAGGTCGATCCAATATGCTCGATCCGCCAGGCGGCGCCGCCAAGCGCCTCGCCGATGATCTTCGCGTGCTTCGCAAACAAGGCAGGCCATGTCGAGTCGTACTCGGCAATTGTAATGTCGCGCTTTTCGACACCTCCGATAAGGCCTGTTTCCACTGGTTCACCCGCCATAACAATCCTCTCGGGGCGATTCTCGCACACGAATGCGGACTCGGGACCGCTTAAGGTTTTAATAGTGTTAACACGCCCTAGAGAGTCCCTTGGGGGCTATCGTATAGGGGATTTTTCTGATATGTCAAGCACGTTTGGACCAGTGAATAACGTGTTACGGGTAAGGCCTCCGCGCGGCAGGCCATTGCGTGATCCGGTCGCTGACCTATCAGATCCAGGCGCTCGAAACTGTTGACAGCTAATTTCTCACGTGTT
>JASIGB010000261.1:0-2899 GCA_030045355.1 Bryobacteraceae bacterium | reverse complement strand
GCCGGCCTGCTCGAAGCCGACGACTTCAGTCTCGAAAAGCATCGCCGCATCTTCCTGCGCATGGGCGAGCTCTATGAGCGCGGCGAGCGTATCGATCGCGTCACCCTGGCCAACGAGCTGATGAAGCAGAACCAGCTCGAATCCGTCGATGGCATCACCTACCTGGTCTCGCTCGACGAAGGCCTGCCCACGCTCGCGAATCTCGACAGCTACGTCGGCATCGTC
Source organism: Bryobacteraceae bacterium (assembly GCA_030045355.1). Classification (GTDB taxonomy): domain Bacteria; phylum Acidobacteriota; class Terriglobia; order Bryobacterales; family Bryobacteraceae; genus Palsa-89. Next base: position 2,674 of record JASIGB010000261.1, on the reverse strand, counting down.
AAGGACAAGTCCGTCCTGCGCCGCATCATCTTTACGTCGCGCAACCTGATCGACCGCTGCATCATTGGCGAAGAGGAGCCCGGCCAGATCCTCGCCAGCGCCGAAGAGAACCTGCTGAAGCTGGGCGAAACGCGCGCCGCCGACTCGCTGATGGATCCCAAGCGCATCCTCGACGAATTCGACGGCGGCATCAACGCTTTTCTCGATCCCAGCAAGCGCATCAAAGGCCTGTCGACCGGCTTCCTCAAACTGGATGACAAGACCGGCGGGCTGCACGAAGGCGAGCTATTCATCCTGGCCGCACGCCCCTCCATGGGCAAGACCGCGCTGGCGCTCAACATCGCGCAGCACGTGGCAATGAACCGGGAGAAGAAACAAACCGTAGCGGTCTTCTCGCTCGAAATGTCGAAGGAGTCGCTCCTCACCCGTATGATCTGCGCGGGCGCGCGCGTGGACCAGCAGAAATTTCGTGCCGCCTACCTCAATCAGGACGAGCGCCGCCGCCTAGCCCGCACCGCGTCCGAGTTGGTGCAAGCGCCGCTGTTCATCGACGATACCTCCGGCGCGCATCTGATGGACATCCACGCCAAGCTGCGCCGGCTAAAGCAGGAGCACGGCCTGTCGCTCGTCGTCATCGACTACCTCCAACTGATGAGCGGGCGCGGGCGCTACGAAAATCGCAACCAGGAAATCAGCACCATTTCGCGCGGGCTGAAGCTGCTCGGGAACGAACTGAAGGTTCCGATGCTGGTGCTCTCGCAATTGAGCCGCGCGCCGGAAACCCGCCAGGGCGACCATCGCCCGCAACTGAGCGACCTGCGCGAATCCGGCTCCATCGAACAGGACGCCGACTTGGTCGCGTTCATCTTCCGCGAAGAAGTTTACAAAAGGGAGGATGAAAGTCTGCGCGGAAAGGCGGAATTAATCTTATCCAAGCAGCGGAATGGTCCAACCGGCACGATTAATCTGCTCTTCCTGAACCAATTCACCAGATTCGAAAATCGCACTGGCGATCTGGACGACGGCGATTCGCCGCCCGAGTAACCGCTCGCTATTTCGCCGGCCGCGAACCGGCGATCAGAATATCCACCAGCCGCCGCGCGCTCGAGTGCCAGTCCGGCAGCGATGACACATGCGCGACGCCGATCAGCGCGCGGAAAAGATCGAATGGCTCGATATCTTTTCGCATATCGCCGCTGCGGATGGCTCGCTCGACGAGGGCGTCGAATGCTCCCTGAATCTGGCCGCGCGAGCCTTCGTACAACTTCGCCGCGCCTCCAGCCAAAGTGTTTAACGCCGGGGCGATGATTTGCTTGGCTGCAATATAGTCGATAAACAGGAGCATCCAGGCTCGCAGCGCCTCCAGCGGCGGCTTCGTCTCGGCCAGGCGCCCCGCTGCCGCCGCCAGTTTCTCGACCTCGGTCCGGTAGACCGCCTCGATCAGGGCATCCCGGGTAGGAAAGTGGCGATAAAGAGTTCCTGGCCCAACACCCGCTTGCCGTGCGATCTCTTCCAGGCTCGCCGTTGCGCCGGAGCGGGTGAACTCGCGCTTCGCGATTTCCAAAATGCGCTCGCGGTTGCGCTGAGCGTCCGCGCGCGGCTTTCTGTCGGGAGGGGCGGGAGTTTTCTGAGGCATCTAAAAAACCTTGCAACCCCAGGAGCCTCGGCTAATCTAGTAAGGCGTGCGGAGGTTGCCTCCGCTTTTATAACAAGCGGAGGGCGGCCCGTCAACTCGAAAGGAGTTACAGATGCGCGCTTTTGTCACGGGTGCAACAGGTTTCATCGGTTCCGGCGTTGTGCGGGAGCTGAGGGACGCCGGACACAGCGTCCTCGGCCTGGCTCGCAGCGATGCCGGCGCTCAGGCTTTGATCGCGGCCGGCGCCGAGGTGCTTCGGGGCCATGTCGAAGATTTGGAAAGCCTGCGGCGCGGCGCAGCGGCGGCGGACGCAGTGCTTCACCTGGCATTCATCCACGACTTCTCGAAATATCAGGAGAACTGCGAAATCGACCGGAGAGCCATTGAGGCGCTCGGCGCCGCGCTTGCCGGATCGGACAAATTCCTGGTCGTCACTTCCGGTACCGGCGTGGCGAGTTCGGGCCCGGGACATACCAGCACCGAGAGTGATCCGCCGCTGAGTTCGCAGATCCTTGCGCGCGGCGCCACGGAAGAGGCCGCTGCGGCGGTGGCGCGGCGGGGAGTGCGCGTCGCGATTATGCGTCTTCCCCAGGTGCATGACACCCGGAAGCAAGGTCTGGTGAGCTATGCCATCCAGATCGCGCGTGCCAAAGGCGTTGCGGCGTACGTGGGAGACGGGCAAAACCGCTGGCCCGCGGCTCACCTCCTGGATACGGCGCGGCTGTACCGTCTGGCGCTGGAGAAAGGCGAAGCCGGTGCGGTGTATCACGCCGTCGCCGAAGAGGGCGTAGCGGCCAAAGACATCGCCGAGGCGATCGGGCGCGGCCTGAAGATGCCCGTCGTCTCCCTGGCGCCGGAAGCAGCCGCGGGCCATTTCGGCTGGCTGGGGGCGTTTATTGGGATGGATCTACCGGCCTCCAGCGCGCAAACGCGCCAGAAACTCGGCTGGAACCCGACCGGGCCCGGCCTGCTCTCCGATCTCGGGAACATGCACTATTCCGCGGCCTAAATAGAAACGCCTAGCACTGGCAGGGGTGC
>JASIGB010000025.1:0-4495 GCA_030045355.1 Bryobacteraceae bacterium | reverse complement strand
GCCAGCCCCAGCGACCGAACGGGAACTACAGAGCAGCGAAGCCGTCAGACTGACGGCTTCCCTTCGCCTTCGCGCAACAGTTGACACCGTTCTTGGCAACCAGCGGCTCCAGGATCCCGCTGATCATTTCGAAAATGTATTCCGGCGACCGGTCCCCGCGAATCTGATGATATTTGCGGTCCTGATAGTAGGCCAGCACCGGGCGCGTGACCGCATCGTAGGTGCGGATGCGCTCGCTGACCACTTCCTCGGTGTCGTCCTTGCGCGTCACCAGCGGCGTGCCATCGTCGTCGCAAATACCGGGCGTCTTGGGCGGCATTTGCAAGAGGTTGTAAATGCGTTTGCACTGCGGGCACTGGCGGCGCGAGGTGAGCCGGCCGACCAGCGCGTCCAGGGGGACGTCCAGATGCAGCACGACGGGGGTATCGAAGTGCCGTTCGGCCAGCAAACCGTCCAGAAATTCAGCTTGTTGCACGGTGCGGGGATAGCCGTCCAACAGAAAGCCGTGGGCGCTATCGGGCGAAGACACACGTTGGGCGAGCATCCGGTTGACGAGGTCATCACCCACCAAACCCCCGTTGGCCATGATCGACTGCGCGGCTTTGCCTAGCGGCGTGCCGGACTTGATCTCCTCGCGCAGCATGTCGCCGGTCGAGATGGCCGGAATCCCCAACCAGTTTGAGATTCTTCCTGACTGCGTTCCTTTGCCGCTACCCGGCGGTCCAAAGAGCAGAAGAACCAAACCACCCTCCGTTCCAGTTCAGCCTAGTGAACCCAACCCATTCGGTCAAATCAGCACCCATACAAACCAAGATCGGCTAAATCCCATGAAAAGCCTATCACTATTTCGTTCTAAGCGTACCCGCGCAGTAAGGGCCGTCCAGTACTAGACGCCCAAAGCAGCATTCCCTTTCGCCGCGAACGCCCTTTCGTACCAGCCAGCGTCATTTCTTGCACGCCAGCGTGAGGCCGTCCCGCAGCGCCAGCATGCTCAGCCATACCCGGCCGTCGTCTCTGATCTGCCGATTGAATTCCCGTATGGCCCGCGTATCGGGATCGTCGAAGGAAGCGTCGATGACCCGTCCATACCAGAGTACGTTATCCACGACGATCAAACCACCCGGCCGTAGGAGCACCAAAGCGCGCTCGTAATAATTCCCGTAATTTGTCTTATCGGCATCGATGAACACAAAATCGAATTGGCCGGTCTCGCCGCTCGCGATCAAGCCGTTCAAGGTGGCGAGTGCGGGGCCTAACCGGAGGTCGACCTTGTGTTCCACGCCAGCTTCCCGCCAATAGCGCCGCGCCACCGAGGTCCAGTCCTTATTAATGTCGCAAGCGATTACTTGGCCGTCATCGGGCAAGGCCAGCGCCACCGCCAATGCGCTGTACCCGGTGAAGACGCCGATTTCAATCGTCCGGCGCGCACCGATCAGATGCATTAGGAGCGCCATAAACTGGCCTTGCTCGGCCGAGATCTGCAAATTGGGGTTGGGATACCGTGCCGTCTCCTCGCGCAAACGCCGCAGGATCTCAGGCTCGCGGAGGGTGACGCTCCGGATGTACTCCCAAAGGGCGCCGCTCATATTGAGGCCGTCGCCGAGGGTCGTGGATTCGGACATCACCCTCTATTGAACACCAGTTGCGGGCAACTCATTCCCCAGACGAACCAGGTTCGCTGAGAACATGCTGCGCGGCCCTATCGCCCGCCCGCGAGCTCCTACCAGCTCGGGTCGATGTCGGCCGCGGCGATCGCCTGCTCGGATCCGGTGGTCGCGAATTTCAGAAATGCGATCACGTCGGCGAGTTCTTGCGGCGAATAGTGCGCCAAGGCCGGAGGATGACGCCATTTCTCGTCGCGCTCGGTGGAAACGATCTCTTTGACGGTCAGCGTTCGGATCACCGGCGGAATCGTGCTCAAGTCGTAATACTCGACACGGTCGCCGTATTTTTGCTTTAAGATCCCGGGAAAGCTGTTGACGGCTGTTTTGACGCGATAGACATGCTCGGTCATGGTCATGTGCATGGTCATGACGATGCTATGCACGCTGCCGTTGGATGCCATGTTGGTCAGGTCCGGCCCGACGGCCGTCCCGACGCCTCCCAGTTGATGGCATGTCTTGCACGCCACGCCTTTCTTCGAGTTGGTGAAGAGTTCGCGCCCACGCTCGATCTGCGCGGTGGGAGCGGCTTTGTCTTCTTGTCCCGAAATACCTTGGGCCCGAACCGCTGGCAGGGTCAAGGCGGGAACCAGTAGAACGTATAGGGCCTTTCGCATGGTTTTTGCCTCCGGCGGTACTCGATGCAATCGCCGAACCAGGGAAAAGCGGCTGAAACCGGGGATTTTGGGGCAAGTACGCTTAGTTCTGCGGTTGTAGGCCCAGAACGGGGTGCGTGCTGGCGCGCAGGAAGGGGCGGAGGGCGCTGTTGCGCTACTTTGGATGAAGGGTCAAGAGGCGGAATCCGGGACCAGCGCTACACAAGAGATCGCTTCGAAAGACCTGGCAATGATCGACGAATCTTGGAAGGGCACGGTTTTGCCAACGCTTCCCCCCATCCATCGTGTACGCAAGCCTGCTTTGCGCACCCTCCGAGAAAAAGACGAAGCCTCTCTCTCTGGAAGTAAATCGAACCGCGTTTCCTTGCCTGCCCTTCCCTTGGAACGATGGATCCGTGTCGGGGGTCCAATGCTTTCCGCCGTCAACGGTCAAATACAAGTAGGCACCGCCGGGGTAGGCGCCTGGAGTGGTGTGATTCCAGGTGACGAGCCAGCCGCGCTGTGGATCGACGAAGAATATATCACGCACTAATTCCGGTGGCTGCGGTGGAGTGGTTCGAGACTCTTCCCAATGCTTTCCTCCATCGACGGTTCGGAACACAAGGAAGTCCTTTCCGTGAATACCGGCAATCCACCCATCGTCGGGTGACAGAAAGATCATGCACTCGATGAAGCCGATGTCCGGAATCTTAGTTTCCACCCACGAGCTTCCTCCGTCATTTGTCCGAAAGAACCTGGAGGTCAGAGTGCCGTAGCCACGCAAGTCATCGATGAACTGCATGCTTTGCAGGAACTGTTGAGACACGCGTTGCCAATGACGGCCGCCGTCCCGCGTAGTGATCATTTTACCCTCGTCGGCGACGACGTCCAACGGATCGATCCATCCATGCGTGGCGTCTGGGAACGAGAAGGCGAGTCGGCCGTCTGGATCGGTGTACTGCTGGCTCTGGAGCACCTCGCGCCAGGTGCGGCCGGCGTCCGTACTATGGACGATGACAGTATTTACAGCATTTAGCAAGCTTTTGAAGCCAATGCCCCAGACTTCGCTACGGCTGACGAGTTGAATCTCTCCGAGCGAAGCAGCGTTCTTGCATCCGATGCATCTACCTTTGGTCCACGTCAGCGTGAAGGGCGCGCTTGTTGCCTTTGAGTCTTGCCCGTTGGCGGCCGAAAGGAGCGCGAGCCCGAACGCCAGCGCTAATAGGCATCTCATCTGGTGATTCCCAAACGCGACCGGTTTTCAGGGCGTGCCGAGTCCCGCTCTCTTAATGTTCCAGTTTGGTCAATCGCACATCGAGCCCATCCAGACTGCCCTGCATCAGCTCCAAACGACGTTCCACAGACTCGAAACGGGTGTGCATTACCGAACTTAGGTGAATATACAAGCCGACATTAGTCCCGATGCTGATCACAACGGAAGCCAATGCGATCATTTCGGCGAGGGTCATTCCTGCTGCCATTTTATCAACGCGAGTGGCGGAAGCTTTTTGGGAGGCGAACCCACCTGGGAGGCACCTAGCTTGCTCGGCGCAGCGCACGGTGAAGGTCAGCCAGCAAGGTAAGCCTCCGAAACAGCCGCGCGGGGTACAGATAATCTTCACCGGACTCATCAATGACCCGGATCAACTCGTTTGCTTCGGCGCAAGCATCGCTCAGGAATGGATAGAGCTTGCGCCTCAAGCGAGGCGGCGTATCCGGTGTTGCACAAGCAGACCGCAAAGCCCTTCACCCTTGTTCCATTCCTCATGTTTCTCTCAATCCAAAAGCCGCTTAATCTTAAATTCCTTCTTGCCGATCCCTGACGCTCGTACCAATGAATCTCAGCCTTTCGTATCGTACCATCGGGGAGCCGCACGTCCGCGATGCCCTTCCGCTTTCGCCAGCGTCCCCTGCCATACACCTTACGTAAGCATGGAGGTTCCTGAATAGAACGACCAACGGCGAAGGTCTCTACGTCCGTGATATTGCCGACGATCTGAAAAAACAAGCCGCCGGAATTCTAGCAGAACCGGCATAGCTGTTGCGTGGCACCTGGTTGGGTGGCGGAAGCTTGTGGGAGTCGAACCCACCGCGACACAAAGTGCCGCACGCTGGTTTTGAAGACCAGGCCCAGCACCGGCCAAGAAAAGCTTCCGCCTGCGATTTTAGCACCCGCGCAGTTTAGCGCGAGCCTCTCTGCGCACCCGCCGGGTCGTCGGGCTCGGCGACGGCCGCCTG
>JASIGB010000260.1:0-6629 GCA_030045355.1 Bryobacteraceae bacterium | reverse complement strand
GGAATCGTGACGAGCCTCTCACCGACACGCGCGACTCGACGGTCCGCGGGGGATGCCAGCTCCGGCCCCAAGAGGCTGCCGAAATCGGCCGAGAACAAGATGCGAAGCGGAGGCCGACCATGGCCCGGGGGGACGCGCCAGACTTGCCGAGGCCAGGAAAAAGCGTTGCGACACAATTGCGGAATAACCAGAAGGCGGACTGGAGCAAAGAGAACAAAATGATTCGAGCCCTGTACAGCGCTGCGAGCGGGATGAATGCGCAGCAAACCAACATCGATAACATCGCCAATAACCTGGCTAATTCGAGCACTAATGGCTACAAAATGCGCCGCGCGCAATTTCAGGACTTGCTGTACCAGAGTTACTTGCAGCCCGGTTCGGCGGCCGGCGCGCAAAGCATTGTGCCCAGCGGTTTGCAGATCGGATTGGGAACTCGTACCGCCTCCAACGAGATCATCTTTTCCCAAGGCAATTATCAGGAGACGGACAATCCTTTGGACCTGACCATTCAGGGGAACGGTTTTTTTCAGGTGCTGCTGCCCAACGGGCAAATCGCCTATACGCGCGACGGCGGATTCCAGCTGGATCGCAACGGCAATCTGGTGAATTCCAGCGGCGATTTGGTTCAGCCGCAGATCACCATCCCCCAGCAGGCGCAAACGATCACGATTGCCACCGATGGCACCGTCACCTACACGCAGCCCGGGCAGACTGCCGCTACCGTGGCCGGGCAGATCCAGTTAGCTTTATTCCCCAATCCAGCTGGTCTGAATCCGATTGGACAAAATATGTTCGAGCCGACGGATGCTTCCGGCCAGCCGACCGTAGCCAATCCCGGCGGCCAGGAGGGATTGGGCACGCTCATGCAGGGATACGTCGAGGGGTCGAACGTGAGTGTGGTCGAGGAATTCGTCAACCTGATCGTCAGCCAGCGCGCGTACGAGGCTAATTCGAAGGTCGTGAAGGCGGCCGACGAGATGTATCAGCAAATCAACAATGTCACCCAGTAGCATCCGCATGCGAATGTTAGCGGGATTCGTGCTGGCCCCCGCGTGGGCCCACGCAGCTTGCCTTGAGGTCCCCACCGACAAGATCTTGGTCCGGGACCTGGCAACTGCGATCCCCCTGTTTCGCGCCGCCGACCCGGGGAGCGTCGTCGGCTACGCACCGTTTCCTGGCACCACGCGCGTACTGTCATCGCGCGACATCCTACTGGCCGTCCGCCGGTATGGACTGGCTTTCCCCGCCGGAGAGCCCGCGCCCAGCGTCTGTGTGGAGCGCATGCTCCAACCTCTTTCGATCGCCGACTTAAGGGCGGCGCTGTGGGCTGCGCTGGGCGCCGGAAGGGGCGAGGTAGTCCAACTGGAGATCGGCGAGTTCAGCCACCAACCCCTTCCGCCGGGGCGCTTGGTTTTCTCACTGGCCGGCTTGAACCGGCCGCCGGCAAATCAGCCCGCAATGTTCGTGATCTGGACGGGAAAACTCGTTTACGACGGTCACAGCAGCCTCAGCGTGTGGGCCAAAGTGCGGGTGTCCGTCGAACGCCAGGTGTTTCTCGCCAAGCGGGCCATCTCGGAGAGGAACCCGATTCGCGACGACGATATCGTTACGGCAGTTGTGAGGGAATTTCCTTGGCCGGTCTCGGCGTCCTTACCGAGTTCCGCCATTGTCGGCAAGATAGCGCGTTACGCGATCCCGGCCGGAGCAAGGATCTCGCCGGACGCTTTGGACGACGCCGATACCGTGAGGCAGGGCGACATCGTTCATGTCAAGGTAATCTCGGGCGCGGCGATCATCGGCCTGGATGCCGTGGCCCAGTCTTCCGGCGCCAAAGGAGAAAGGATCCTGGTCCACAATCTTTCCACGGGCAAACCGTTTCGCGCAGTGATTGAGGACCGCGAGCATGTCATCGTGGATGCCACGCCCGCAGCGAGCTCATTGTGACCCAGCTCATTATGACCCGGCCCTGGCTGGCTCGATTCTGTACGGTCTTTTTGGTGCTTCCGTTGTTTGCCAAGAAGCCCCCCAACGCACAACCGCAGCAGCCTTCCTTGGATGATTACGTGAAGGAGGTCACCGAACGCTGGCATCAGTCGTCGACCGCGACGCCGGGCTCGCTCTTTATCCCCAACGGGCGGCTGGCGGACAGCGCCCGCGATGTGCGCGCCAGTCAAGTGTACGATCTGGTGACGATCGTTGTACTGGACAACTCGACGGCCACTTCCACAGGCGCCACCAACACCCAGCGCCAGTCGACCCTGGCCGCTTCCATCACCTCGCTGGTCGGTCCCAAGAGCGCCACCGGCGCTCTGGCGAACCTGGCGAAAAGCTCCAACAACACACAGCTCCAGGGCCAAGGGACCACCAGTCGCGGAACCACTCTGTCGACCACCGTGACCGCAGAGGTTACGGCTGTTCTACCCAATGGGAACCTGGTCGTCAAAGGCCAAAAGGACATTACGGTAAACGGAGAAAAGCAGGTGATCACGATCCAGGGAATTGTTCGGCCCGAGGATCTCAGTCCTACCAATTCCGTGCCTTCCAACAACGTGGCAAAAATGCAGATTTTGGTGAACGGCAAGGGCGTGGTAAATGACGCGGTCAAGCGGCCCAACATACTTTATCGACTCCTGTTGGGTGTGCTGCCGTTTTAACGTCATGAGATATTGGACCAGCCTTATCCTCTGTGGCTTGATTCCGTTGCTCGCCGAAGACGAGCCCACCCGGCTGAAAGATTTGGTGTCCATTGAGGGCGTCCGGGACAACCAGGTATTCGGCTATGGGATCGTGGTCGGGTTGAATCGCACCGGCGACTCGCAACAGACCGTATTCTCGGTCCAGAGCCTCACCAATCTCCTGGCGCGCATGGGCGTGGAGGTCAACCCATCCCTCATTCAGGTGCGGAATACGGCCTCGGTGATTGTGACTGCCGATCTGCCGCCCTTTGCCCAGCCTGGCACGCGCATCGATGTTGCGGTGGGAGCGATCGGAGACGCCATGAACTTGCAGGGCGGCATTCTGGTGCTCACGCCTCTCAAGGGCGCGGATGGGCAAGTTTATGCCGTCGGACAGGGCTCAGTGATCACGGGCGGATTTCTCGCCGGAGGGGGAGCGAACACGCGAGGGCTGAACCACCCCACTGCGGGCCGGATTCCGAACGGGGCCATTATCGAGAAAGCGCCTCCCTCAGTGGCCCCCAAGGGCCGCATCCGCCTGCAATTGCACCAAGAGGATTTTACGACCGCGGCCAGAATCATGGAAGCGATTAACCAAAAGTTCGGGACGGCCACGTTCCATCCGGCTCAAGCCGACAATTCGGCGTTAGTTACCGTCGAGACGCCGCCGGAATATACCTCCCGATCTGTGGAGTTCCTGGGCGATCTCGAAAACGTGACGGTGAAAGCCGACCGGCCGGCGCGTATCGTGATCGACGAACGTACCGGAACGATCATTATGGGCAAGGAAGTCCGGATCGCGCCGGTGGCCATTCTGCACGGCGGTTTAACCGTGCAAATTCAAACGACGCTGAACGTTTCGCAGCCCGCGCCGCTCGCAGCCGGCCAGACTACCGTAACGCCGGAGACCAGTGTGACGGCCAAGGAGGACAAGGCTAAGAGCGTGGTGCTCCAGCAGGGAGCCAGCGTGGAGGAATTGGTGCGGGCATTATCAGCCATTGGATCGACGCCACGGGATATTATCGCTATTCTGCAAAATCTGAAGGCTGCGGATGCGATCGAGGCGGATGTGGAGGTGCGCTGATTCATGTCGATGCAGGCGGACGGAGCGTTTTCGGCCATGCTCGGCGGAGTTGCTCTGCCAGGCGCCTCGTCGCCATCCTTCTCCTTGCAATCCCCCGGGTCGCCATCCAAAGATACACCGGAGAAAGATACCCCGGAGAAAATCGAGAAGGCGGCGCGCGACTTTGAGGCACTGTTGATCGCTCAAATGTTGAGAATGGCGCGCGAGTCCGAGGGCGGCATGACGGGAGACGCCGACGAACAAGATGAGACAAATTCGACCATGGTAGAACTAGGAGAACAGCAGCTTGCGCAGGCGCTTGCGGCGTCGGGCGGGCTGGGAATCGCTAAAATAGTGATCGCAGGGCTTAACAATCATGCGCATCGATGATCTGAATCGCGCCACTGTCACAACGGGCACAGAGCAGTCCAGCTCCGCAGGTACAGAACGGGTTGTGGGGAAGGATTCCCCGCAGAAAGACGGAGTCGCCGGTTCTGACCAGGCCGAAGTTTCGCAGTTGGCGCAATCGCTTACGGGATCCGGCTCGGGGCGCATAGAACAGCTCCGCCTGGAAGTGCAATCCGGCAGCTATCATGTTCCCGCGGAGGCGGTAGCGAATTCGATCATTGAAGCTCACCTGACAGGGGGAAATATTCCAGACTAGTTATCGCACCGTTGCAGCCGTGTCGCTCGCAACGTAGGTATCGGGAATCAAGTCTGTGGCGGAGTACTCGGGCTCACGAACGCCGGGGGTGCAAGCCCTCCAGGCCTCGTCCAACGTGGAGATCAAGCGCTCGGCGTCGGCCAGCGGCGCTTCCTTCTGCGTTGCGATGGCTTCAATGAGTCGCCGAATGATGTAGGCATAGAGGCCGGCCAGGCTGCGGCTGAGATCGCCTCCCACTTCGTGGTTCAGACAACGCGACAACTCAGTGACAATCCGCAAGGCTTTGTTTATGGAGCGGGTGCGCGCACGGATATCTCCCCTATAGAGATGGCAGCGCGCAGCGGCGATGGAATCGAGCGCGGCGGCATAAAGCAGCTGAATCAATTTGAGGGGGCTGGCAGCTAGAACTTCGTTGTCGAAGTAGCTTTGGTATCCGTGATTGCGCATGCTACTCTACGTATCGTCGTCGGAGAGCATTACTTTCGCGGAACTGCCGAGATTTTGAGCGAGCTGCAAGACGTACTCGGGCGGAATCTGCGTGATGACTTGTTGCGTCGTGCGATCCACGATGCGGATCACCGGCCGATGGGTTTCGCGGTCCAACGCGAACACCAGTTGGTTCTCTCCGAGAACTCCGCTCTGATTTACCGTCTGAGCCGCTTGCAGCAATTGCCTGCGCTGGGCCGCCTCCTGCACCGAAACCTGCGGCGAGGCCGCAGATAGACTGCCCGCTGGCTGTAGAGAAGTGATATCCATCTCCAACCTTCCCAAAATGCCATGAAACTTGTCTGTAAATGCTCATCGGGTGAGCAAACGAAAGTTTGAGGAATCCGCGCGAAATTATGGGCGCGTGGGGGATCAGGCTAAATTCAGGACCTTCAGCGTGGTCCCTTTATCAGCTTCGATCTTCTTTTGCAGCAACATGATCGCGTAGATCAACTGCTCTGGACGCGGCGGACATCCGGGTACGTATACATCCACGGGGATTACCTGGTTTACCGGAATCAACGCGTAATTGCTGAATACCCCGGTCGAGGTGGCGCAAGCACCCATCGAGATCACCCACTTGGGTTCGGGCATCTGTTCATACAGACGCCGGATGACGGGCGCCATCTTGTTGGACACGCGTCCGGCGATAATCATCAGATCGGATTGGCGTGGGGAACCACGCATCACTTCGGCGCCGAACCGAGAAATATCGAACCGCGAGCCGATCATCGACATCATCTCTATAGCGCAGCAAGCCAGGCCGAACGACATCGGCCAAATGGAATTCTTGCGGCCCCAGTTAATGGCTTTATCGATGGTGGTGGTGATGATGCTCTCGTGACCGGCCGCAGCGTCTTCGTTGTCGATGCGCGCGAACAGTTCGCTCGGCAGACTGGGTTGAAACTTGGGCTCGCGATCCACGATCCTATTATCACATGCTGGAGGAAAAGGACGGCACAATCCCAGGCAGGTCCGGCGCGGCGATCGCGGGTCCACCGGAACCGCCGGATGCGAACCTGATCGAGCAGGCGGCGCGAGCCTGGGGCGTGGAAACCGATTACTGGGACATCTGGGGCAAACAGCATCACGCCTCTACCGCGCTCGAATCCGCGATTTTGGCGTCGCTCGGCGTGGACCTCAGCTCCCCGGGAACGCTGGCGGCGGCAATCGAACGCCGGCATCACCGCCAGCAGCGCGCCCCACTGGCGCCCACGATCTTCCTGACCTCCGGGCTGCCGCAGGAGATTCCGGTATCGCTCGATGCCGATGTGGCCGATTCCACCGCGACGCTGCGCATTCAACTTGAGCTGGGCGGCCAAATCGAGATACAGGTTGCACTGGAGCAAGCCGCGCAGGGCCGGCGGATCTTGCTGACATCGGAATTGCCGCTGGGCTATCACGAGCTCACGCTGGAGGTCGGCGGGCGGAGCTTCGGGCCTTCGCGCCTGATTGTGTGTCCGCGCCAGGTCTATGCGCCGGAACAGCTGGAAAGCGGACGGGCGGCAGGCCTGGCGATCAGCTTGTATGGATTGCGCTCCCAGCGGAACTGGGGATGCGGCGACACCACCGATCTAAAAGCTCTGACGGACTGGGTCGCCGAACGCACCGGAACGAGCTTCATCGCGCTCAACCCGCTGCACGCGATTGCGAATCGCGAGCCCTACAACACCAGCCCGTATCTTCCCAACTCCATCTTCTATCGAAATCCGATCTACCTGGATATCGAAGCCATCCCCGA
>JASIGB010000259.1:0-5301 GCA_030045355.1 Bryobacteraceae bacterium | reverse complement strand
TCTATCGGTTGAACGTAATTCCAATCTGTTTGCCGCCGTTGCGTGAGCGCGTTCAGGACATCCCGTTGCTGACGGAGTTCTTCGTATCGAAATTTGGCGCTCGCCTCAACAAGCCCATCGATTCGATTCCCGATGAAGTGATGGCAGTGCTGAAAGCGCACGACTGGCCCGGCAACATTCGCGAGCTGCAGAATTTTATCGAGCGCGCCGTGCTCTTCTCGCCTGGATCAGTGCTGCGTCTGCCGCTGGACTTCAAGCAGACGGTGAAGCAGAGCTCCGAGAACACTTCGCGCACGCTGGCCGATGCCGATCGCGAGCACATCCTGGAAACCTTGGAGCAAGTGAACTGGCTGATCGGAGGTCAGGACGGAGCGGCCAATCGGCTTGGATTGCCACGCACTACGCTGATTTACAAAATGCGAAAGCTTGGAATTGAGATACGCCGATCCACCAGAGCGCGCCCCAAACGGCAGTTAGCGGATGAGCAGTGCCGCTCCGCCGCGAACTGTTGAGCAGTTCCCGCGTACCAACAGTGAAGAGTGGCAACCGGGGTTTCATTCCACCAGGGAGATGATCATGCAAGAGGAACATATACGCGAAGCTCTGAATGATCACTGGCAGGCGTCGGCCGCCGGCGATGCAAACGCCGAACATGACATTTACGCTGACGATGCCATTTGTGATTATCCGCAGTCCGGGGAACGGATTCTCGGGCGAAGCAATCTGCAGGCCTTACGGAGTCATCATCCCGGCAAGCCATCGGGTTTTAACGTCAAGCGAATGCTTGGGAACGGTGACCTTTGGATCACGGAATATACCATCACCTACCAGGGGCGTCCTGCGTACACAGTGAGCATTATGGAATTCCGGGACGGTAAGGTCGTGCACGAGACGCAGTATTTCGCGGATCCCTTCGAGGCGCCGGCCTGGCGGAGCCAATGGGTTCAGCGGATCGCGTGACGACTTATCAGTTAGCCGATCACACGGGCACGGCCGGAAGGCCAGCGAAGTCCGAGGCGATGACCCCGGGAACCCCAGCAAAGCCGCGGGCGTGACACCGACGGCCGACCGTTGACCGAGATGAACCCAAGCCGAATGTGTTTACGGCAACCGCGCGGCGGCCCCGCAAGTGCAAGCGTTATCCGTGGGGGAGTTCAATGCCTAAAAGCTACGACGCGATTATCATCGGAACCGGACAGGCTGGTCCATACGTCGCGCAGCGCCTGACAGGGGCGGGAATGAAAGTTGCGATCATTGAGCGCAAGTTGTTCGGGGGCACACGTGTCAATAGCGGTTGCACGCCCACCAAGGCCATGGTTGCCAGCGCGTATGCGGCCCACATGATTCGTCGCGCCGCCGATTTCGGAGTGGTTCACAATGGCCCGGTGAGCATCGACATGAAGGTCGTCCAATCGAGGAAGGACGCAATTTCGGCTCAGTCGAGAACCGCCGTTGAAAGCTGGCCAAGAGGTATGGCCAACTGCACCGTCTACCAGGGACACGGCCGCTTCGAGTCCGCGAGGGAGGTGAGCGTCGGCGCGGAGAGGCTCGCGGCGGATCGGATATTCATCAACGTGGGCGGCCGCGCATCTGTGCCTCAGATGCCTGGGATCGAGGAAGTCCCCTACCTTACCAACAGCTCCATCCTGGACCTCGACTTTCTGCCGCATCACCTGATCATCGTAGGAGGCGGCTACATCGGCCTGGAGTTCGCGCAAATGTACCGGAGATTTGGGAGTGAAGTCACCATGATCCAGAGAGCGCCGCACCTGGCTAAGCACGAGGACGAGGATGTCTCGTTCGCGTGGACGCCACTTGTATCGGCTTTTCGAGTATCGACTTTTCAAAGCATGGCGAGGAGATTCTCGCTCACGTCGACTGCGCCAGTGGCGATCGCGAGGTACGCGGCTCACATCTTCTGCTGGCGGTGGGACGGCGCCCAAATACGGACGACCTGGGGCTCACCAACGCAGGCGTTGCCGTCGACAAACGCGGATTCATTATTGTCGACGATCAGTTGCGCACCAGTGCATCCGGAATCTGGGCGTTAGGAGATTGCAATGTGAAAGGCGCATTCACCCGCACGGCCTTTAACGAAGCTGAAATCGTAGCGGCGAATCTTCTGGATGCGAATGTTCAGGATAATGCCCCGCGCGAAGTCAGCGATCGCATTACCGCTTATGCTCTGTACATTGACCCTCCGCTCGGCCGTGTGGGCTTGACGGAGGCGGAAGTCCGCAAGAGCGGCCACCCCGCGCTGATTGGCCGGCGGCCTATGACGAGGGTCGGCCGTGCCGTGGAGAAGGGCGAGACGCAGGGGTTTATGAAAGTTATCGTGGATGCGCGAACCCACGAAATCCTGGGAGCCGCCATCCTGGGAACCGGCGGCGACGAGGCCATTCACTCGATACGGGACGCGATGTATGCCAAAGCGCCGTACACGGTGATTCAGCGGGCCATGCACATTCACCCGACCGTTTCGGAACTCATCCCTACGATGCTCGGCGAACTCCAACCGCTTTCAGTTGCAGCCGGTGCTCCGCAGTAGCGCACAGAAATGAAAAGTGCCGGCGAGACGATTCCCGTTTCTCGTCTTCGACGTCTACGTCGAGCGGAACTCCCGGTGGATACTGTGGAGTTGGCGCGCTACCTGATTGGCAAAATGGTGGTCCATGATACCGGCGATGGCCGGCTCAGCGGGCGCATCGTCGAGACAGAGGCTTATCCGGTCGGTGATTCCGCCGGTCACGCATTTCGGGGTGAAACGCGGCGCAATGGCTCACTGTTTCTCGGGCGAGGGCACGCCTATGTGTACTTTACGTATGGGTCAGCGTTCATGTTGAACGTGACAAGTGAGGCGGTTGGGGTGGGGGCGGGGGTCCTGTTGCGCGCTCTCGAACCAATAGAGGGAATCGATCGGATGCGACGCCTCCGCGGCGGGGCAGGCCAGCTCGATTTAGCGCGGGGGCCGGGCCGGCTAACCCAGGCGATGCAGATCGATTTCCGGCAGGATGGTTTGGATTTGTGCGCCGCCGGTCCGCTGTGGCTCGCGGCGAGCCGGCGGAAAACGGGTGTCATCGGCGAGAGTGTACGCATCGGTTTGACGCGCAACGTGAATCGAAGATTGCGTTTCTACGAGCGCGGCAATCGGTACGTGAGTGGTCCAAAGAGCTTACGAGGGTAGTTCGACGTTCACAGGTCAACCTGGACCTCGCCGGCCGGTCTCGAAGAGCACAGCAGCACGTTGCCCGGGGCTGGCGGTTCGAGCGGATCAGGCTGATAGTGGACAGTTCCTCCGATCAACGCGCATTCGCAGGTATGACAGACGCCTGCACGGCACGACCACTGGACGGGCACATCGCAAGCTTCCGCTAGTTCCAGCAAACTGGAAAACCGCGGGTCCCAGGGAACCGTAAGCCCGCTTCGCGCGAATGAAATTTGAGGGCCGGCGCCGGGTTCTCCCGAGGGAGCGTGCACCGGCGGGTGGGAGGATCGCGCAATTCCCGGGGTGATCGGCGCTTCCGGACCAAACACCTCGGCATGAATCCGCGTGGAAGCCGCGCCCCATGTCTTCAATCCTTCCCTCAGTTGCTTAAGAAATGATGTTGGACCGCACAGGTAGAAATCCGCGTCGCGGGCTACGCCGAGGCGATCGAGCAGCGGCGTGTCCACATGCCCTACCGAGTCGTAATCCACGCCCAGTTGATCCACGGAATCGGGTTTGCTGTAGACGATATGGCTTCGGCTGTTCGGGAGCGTTTGCAGGAGTCCACGCGACTCGTCTGCAAACGGATGCTCGGCTCGCTTACGCGCTCCGTAGATCCACCAGACCTCACGACGCGACGCGGCCGATGCGAGCGAGTGCAACATGGCGAGTACGGGCGTTGCCCCGATGCCGGCACTGAGTAAAACCACCGGCGCGTCGCCGGGCGCCAAAGTGAAACCTCCTCGAGGCGCACTCACCTCCAGGCTATCGCCGACGCGTACGCAATTGTGAAGATACGAGCTGACGGCCCCGTTCACCTCGTGTTTGACGCTCACCCGGTAAGTCTTATCGCCGGGCATCCCCGACATCGAGTAGTTCCGGAGCAGCATGGGGCCGTCCGGTGATGTTCGCAACCGTAACACCAGAAACTGTCCGGGCACCGCGCCCGGCAGCGAGGCGCCATCGGGTTGCTCGAAGTACAACGACACAACGCCGGCAGTTTCGCGCTCCAGCCGGACCACTCGCATCGGCCGAAATCCTGGCCATGCCGGTGGCGGCCCGCCCGAAGCCTTGAGCCCGGGATTCCCCGCCTCTGAAGGATTCTGCTCGGCAATCGCTTTTAAAGACCTGTTCCATCCCTGGCTGAGCGCCGGCACTCGCAGCGAGCGCTCGAGTTGTTCGCGCGAGGGGTTTGGCAAATAAAGCAGGGCATCAATGGCGGCCACGGTGATGCGCTCAGGGCCATCCGCGACTTTCACGATCTCGTCGCCAGCCCCCACTTCACCCTCTTCCAGAACGCGAAAATAGAAGCCAGGCCGGTGATGGGACACAAGCAGAGCAGCCATTGCCGGCTCCGCCATCCTGATACCCACGCGATAGCATGTGACGCGGGGCTGGGTGACCTCAAAGAGCGCGCTTCCAATGCGGTATCGATCGCCGATGCAAACCTCATCATCGGCTAAGCCGGCTACCGTGAAGTTCTCGCCGAACTGCCCGAATGAAAAATCGTTGCGGCCGAGCTGAGCCTCCCAGTAGCGGTAAGCATCCATCTGATACACCATTACCGCGCGGTGCTCGCCTCCATGCCCGGCGAGATCCCCTTGGCCGTCGCCGTCCAGATTCAGGCGACGTGCCGCAATCCTGCCCTGCACCGGCTGCTTCCAAATCGCGGTGTGGACTTCCTCGCCTCTCCACGCTACGTCACGAGGAAGCCCGACATTGATCGATACCAGCCGTCCCATCGGAGCAAACAACTCCCGTGCGTTCTCTAGCACTTCTGATTCCAGGCGTGCCCCGTGCCGCATGTCCGAGATGCGCGGGGCATAAGCCGGACGCGGCGGCGGTTGGTGTCGAGGCGTCGACCGAAGACAACGCCCGCTTTCCCCCGCTCTTTCTTTTCTTTACCTTGGCGGCGGTGCGCGGCTTGCGTGCGTGGTGGAGCGAAGGAGAACGAAATGAAGATAGTGATGGTGCTGACGTCGCATGATCAATTGGGTAACACTGGCCGCAAGACCGGGTTCTGGCTGGAGGAATTCGCGGCTCCGTACTTTGTCTTCCGGGACGCTGGCGTCGAACTGACGCTGGCTTCGCCAAAA
>JASIGB010000258.1:0-3178 GCA_030045355.1 Bryobacteraceae bacterium | reverse complement strand
AACATGTCAATGGTGTCCTGGATAGGGTTGCCGTTCGAGAGCTGATACGCCTTGCACAATATGTCGCCGGATTCGGATAGCAGCACGGCTTTGGTGGAAGTGGAACCGCCATCGACGCCGACAAAACCGCCCACCGTGGTTCCGCGCTGGAACGCGGCGGGCGTGAACTTGGGACGGCGATAGAGAAGCTTGAAGGTATCGAGCTCGTCTGAGGATTCCACCAGGCCGCTCGAACCGGACGCGGCTTTTTCTTCGGCGCGGCCGACGTCGATGTAGTGCACCAGCTTGGCGAAGCCGCGATAGCGGCCCACTTCGTCCTCTTCGGTTTTGCCGAACTCGACGGCGCCCAAGGCGGCAAAATATTGGGCGTTTTCGGGAACCTTGATCAAATCCGCGGGCTTCGAACCCTCGGGAATCTCGACCTTGCGCTCCTTCCACATGCGCGGGATGTTGGCGATCCAGGCTTCGCGCATGCCGCGGATGAAACTGTTGGGCCCGCCGAGCAAAAGAACGTGCGGCCGCAGCGTGTGGCCGCGCGTGAGCACGCTCAGGTTTTGGAGCACGATGGCTTCAAACAGCGACGCCATCAATTCATCCGGCGGAGTTCCCTCCTTCTGGAGCCCGTTGATGTCGGTTTCGGCGAAGACGCCGCACTTGCCCGCGACTTTGTGCAGCTTGACGCCGTCATAGCCCTGCTCCCCGAGCGCGGCGGCGGGGATTTTCAGCTTGGCGTTGATCTTGTCGATCACGGCGCCGGTTCCTCCGGCGCACTTGTCGTTCATCGAGGGGATTTTCTTCTTGCGCCCGCTTTCGGGATCGTCTTTGAAGACGATGATCTTGGCGTCCTGGCCGCCCAGTTCGATCACCGAATACACTTCGGGGTGCATTTTTTCGACGGCGAGCGAAACGGAGGTGACTTCCTGGACAAACTTCGCACCGATCAGCTCCGCGAGATTGCCGCCGCCGGAGCCGGTGATGAAGGCGCGGCAATTGTCGGCCGTTACCCCGGCTTCTTCCTCGATGCGGCGCAGAAACTCGAGCACCTTCTCGGGCTGCTTGGTTTCATGGCGCTGGTAATCGCGCCAGAGGATTTCATCGGTTCGGGCGTCGGTGACAACAGCCTTTACCGTGGTAGAGCCGACGTCGAGGCCGACCAGATATTGGGCCGCCATTGCACGCGGCATCTCACGCACACCCCGCGGCCACCTGTACAGACTCGCGCTTCCATTTCTTCGAGCGGGAATCCATCAAGTCGTTGACGTGCAGGACGAACTGCGCGGCGGTTCCGGCCACGCCTTCGCGATGCGGGACGTGATAGAAGGGGCGGCGCAATTCGCGATGGTCGGCGACGAAGGCGCGGATGTCGTCCAGGCTCTTACCCGTGGATTGGAGCACGCTTTCGAATTCGGATTTGGCCTTGGCTTTCGCTTCGCCCAGCGCCATCTGGACGCGGCTGTGCGCATTGACCTCACCTTCGCCCGAAGTCTCGATAGGCAGGAAGATCATGTCCTTGAATTTGTTCATCACGGCCGATTGCACGCCGTCGGATTGCGAGGAGGGCATGCAGCCGAACGGCTTGAGCGCGAGCACCATATGGCAGCGGTGATGGACGGTGTAATAAATGTTCTTGCCCACTTCGAGGTGTCCTTCGCCGCCACGCACGAAGCGATGGTAGAACGGCGCGGCGAGGCGCGCGAGCTCGCGCTGATCGACCAGGCGGTGCGCCAGACCGCCGAGCTTCTTACCGACGCGATGATAGAAGTAAGCCCACATCACTTCGCCGACCGAGAACCCGAGAATCTTGGCTTCGTATACGAGCTCGCGCTTGATTTTGCGCTTATAGTCGTACCAGGGCAGGCGCTCGTGATGTTCGCGGACTTCCTTATTGCTCGCCGCGCGCGCCTTGGCCTGGCAGAGCAGATAGGCGACCCAAGTGGCCACGGGCTCGACCATCACCTGCGCGCCTTCGCGCTCGAGGAAGCGGAACATGTTGAAGTTGCCGTCGCCTTCGGTGAGCGCGGCCCAGAACTCGCCCGTGATTTTGACCACCGGTTTCACTTTCGTGCGGTCCACCTCGATGTCGTCGATACTCGCGCGGCAGTTTTCGAGCGCGTCCAGGTAGGGCTTGCCGTATAGGTTCTCGTAGACCTTGCCCCAAGAGTTGCAGAAGCGCATGAACTTGTCGTGACGGCGCAGATAGCCGCGAGTGAATTGGGGCGCACGCTGCATGATTTCAAACGGCGGGCGTTCCCGCAGGGTACGGGCCAACGTATCCACTGCTTCTTCGAACACGCGATCGGTTTCGCCGCGATGCACCTCGAAGGGGCGGATCTGATAAATAATCTCGCTGATGGTGTCGCCAAGATTTAGCGCGTTCAGCATGCCCATGCCAAAATCCACGGTGAATTTCAGGCCGGCTTCGCCGGAAGCGGCTTTGATGCCGTCGTCCTGTTGGAAGAGGAGTACGCGGAAACCGTGGAAGCCCGCGTTTTCGAGCGCGTAGCGATACTCGGCCTCGTACATGCCGAAGCGGCAGGGACCACAGGAACCGGCGGTGAAGAAGACGTAGCGGTCGACGATATCCTGGCGCGGCATGCCGCGCTTTTCGAGCTGTTGCAGATACTGCACCAGGCAGCCGACGGTGAAGTAAGTGGGATTGCACTGGCCGTTATTGCCGTACTCCTTGCCGAGCTGGAAAGCTGGGACATCGGGCACCGGCAGCGCCTCACACTTGTAACCGCAGCCTTCGAAGACGGCCTTGAAAAGGCTATCGTGCTTCCAAGTCATGCCACCGAGAAGAATGGTGACTTTGCCACGCTCAGCCGCGGTAAATGCACGCTCGAGGGGTTTTTGGAACTGGTCTCTGATTTGCACCAATCCCGCGGCGGCGCGCAGACGGGCGCGCTCGCGCGCGATCTGCTCGGCAACCTGATCTAACTTGCCATCTACTTTGTCTTGCAGTACTTTCTCTTCCACGAGGCCGGCGCCGGTGGTTTCTGGCATGAACGATCCTCCTGACTCAAGAAGTTGAACACGACTTAGTAATCAAAGTTCGTGGCTAATCGAAGTTTGTGGTTCCTTGAAAGCGGTGCAGCGCCTGCTGGAACATCCAGCGAATGACGCGGGCATCGTTGTAGCAAAATGCGAGAATATGATTCAGTGTGGAAAAACAATGCGG
>JASIGB010000257.1:0-3488 GCA_030045355.1 Bryobacteraceae bacterium | reverse complement strand
TCCGGCGGTACCAGAAGTTTTACGTTCGCGTGCTCGACTCAAACGGCGCGGCGCTGTCCACGACGCCGGGTATGAATCGAGATCTTAGCTCGACGCGTGTGGCGCAGGAAGCGTCCAGGCATCGCGGAATTTTCTGGGTTGACTCGCCCAGCGGCGAAACCTATCGCGCGATTGTCTCCACGGTACCGCGCGATCCCGGCGGGAAAGACGTCTGGACTATTCAGGCGGCCGTGGACCTCACGCAGGAACAGATCATCTTAGGGCGGCAGCGAGAGTGGATGTGGGCAGTGCTGGCGGCCGCTCTCATCTTTTGTCCGGCTGTGGGCTTCGCCATTGCTCGCAGGGGCACTGGGCCGTTGAAAGAAGTCTCCGAAATCGCGCGCCGCATTGGCTCCAGCACTCTCCACGAGCGGATTCAGGCCGAGGGTTATCCGGTGGAGGTGGGTGTTCTTGCAACCGCTTTCAATGCCATGCTGGAACGGCTGGAAGAATCCTTTGCACGCTTATCGCGGTTTTCGGCCGATATCGCTCACGAGTTACGGACTCCAGTGAACAACATTCGCGGTGAAGCGGAGGTGGCCTTGGCGCGGGCTCGAGCCCCGGAGGAATACGTCGAGGTGTTGGGGTCGTGTCTGGAGGAATCGGTACGGCTGTCCGAACTGGTGGAGTCCCTTTTGTTTCTCGCTCGTTCGGAAAGTCCGGGCGATCATCTGAAGCGGACGCCGGAACATGTCGGCCGTCTGCTGGCCGACTTGTGCGACTATTACGAGGCGCCCGCCGCCGAAATGGGCGTTGCGCTGGATGCCAGCGCGGACGACGGCCTGGTGGCCCTGGTGGACCGTGCGTTGCTGCAGCGCGCTCTGGGAAACCTAGTATCGAACGCGCTAGCCCACTGTTCGGCCGGGAACCGAATCTGGCTTAGCGCGGAGCGGCAAGATGGAAAAATTCGGCTCGACGTTCACGACAGCGGCTCCGGGATCTCCGCCGATGCCCTGCCGCATGTATTTGACCGGTTCTACCGCGCCGATCCCGCGCGATCCCGCAATTCGGGAGGAGCCGGATTGGGTCTGGCGATCGTGAAGCAGATCGTGTTCCTGCACGGGGGCGAGGTGCGCATCGACAGCAACCTCGGTCATGGCACTACCGTGTCAGTGCTGCTACCGCAATCGGCATCGGTGCCCGATGGCGAGCCTTCCCCTGGGTCGCCCGCCTGATTGAGTTAAAAGACGCCGCGGACGACGGGAACTTCGGTCGAAGCTCGGACCGCCGGGGCTTCCGCGGCGAGCGTCAAGGCGAGAGCGGACCAGGAGGTGCCCCAGTTGCTGATCCACTGGTCGTGACCATATGGGAACCCACCGTCGAAATACGCTTGAATCCGCGCCGAGCGGCTTTGGACGAACCAGGAGCCATCGGCATGCTGGGTTTTGAGGAGATATTCGATGCCGTGTTTGCAGGCGGCGCTCGAAGCGCGAACCTGTCCGGTCAATTCCAGCGCGAACAGCGACTCGCCGGTGGCGTAGGCGTCTTCGGGAAGACCCACGTGCTGTATCCAACCTCCGTCAGGACGCTGGAGGGCGAGAATCTTCTTCGCCAGAGGCTTCAGGACGGCCGCATCCGTGCCCGCCCAATACAATCCCATGAGTTGCATGTTGCGGTCTTCGGCCGTGGTGGGCTTGGCAGCCTCCAGCCATTTCCGGGCTTTTGCTGCGCGATCGGCCATCTCGGGGCCACGCCCGGCTGGTGCGTAAGCCTCAAGCGCGCGAATGCAAACGGCGGTGCGAAAGATGTCGCCCTCTTCGGCCGGTGGCCTGGCAGCCGCACCCACGTGCCACGATCCATCAGCGCGCTGTTGCGCGGCGACGTTGGCCACGAACACGTCGGTCAAACGGCCGGCCGGATAATTGTTCGCGGCCAGGCCCACCAGCGGGTAGGCGATCTGCTCCATGGCGCCCGCGGCGTCCATGCGTTCGAGCATCGGTTCGGTGGGATACACGGCTTGGAGCATTCGCACGCGATCGGCCGCGGCTTTTTCGTCGATCCGGAATCCCTTCGCGCGCGCGTAACCGGCCACCAGATCGGTCATGCTCTGCGCATGACAGGACACGCAGCCGCTCATCTTGAAGAACTCCGCGCTCGAGGTTTCCACCAGCCCGATCGTATTTTGCACCGCGGTTTTGATGTCGTTGTTGCGAGCCAGCGGCGAGCTGGGATCGGATGGGGAAACCGCGGAACCGGCCTTGAGCAGATCGATCCCTGGCTCTAGCGCCTCCCGCCGCGCCCAATCCGGGGCTGAATCGCCGATCTTGCTGCGCATCGCAGGATCGGCGCCGTGCGCCAGCAGCATTCTGATGACAGCGGCGTCCTGGTGATCATCCGCCACGGCCAGCATCAGCGGCGTCATGCCGCGCACGTCTTTGGCGTTCACGTCCGAGCCAGCGGCGAGCAGATCCTGAATCAACTCCGGAGGACCGAAGGGCGCGGCCATGATCAAAGCGGTGAGCGATCCGAACTCTGAGGCGCCGTTCTTGGCGGGCAGCCCCATCACCGGCCGGCTGACGGCCTTGGGATTCGCGCCCGCCTTGAGCAACAATTGCACTGCCGCGATGTTTCCGTTCCAGCCGCCCGCCATCATCAGCGGCGTGATGCCGGGAAGATCGGCGGCGTTGGGATCGATACCTTGGGCGAGCAGCAGACGGATGGTTTCGGTGTCGTTGCCGAGCGCGGCGGCGCGCAAGGCCGTGGTCTTCAGAAAATCGACGGCTTTGACGTCGGCGCCTTTCTCGATCAGCAACTTCACAATGTCGGCCGAGGGATCGCTCATCGCGGCCACCAGCAACGCCGTGCGGCGGCGCTTGGTCGTGAGATTGACGTTCGCGCCATGTTCTACAAGCAGCCGCACTTTCGCCAAATCGGCGGCGGCCCAAATCAGCGCCGTGGCGCCGGACTGGCTCTGCGCGTCGACCATGGCGCCGTGATCGAGCAGCAGCTTCATCGCGTCCACGGACCCCGCGTAGGCCGAATACATCAGCGGGGTTTCGCCCAGGTGGTCGCGCGTGTTGACGTCAGCGCCACTGGCGATAAGTTGGCTCAATCCCGTCAAGTCGTTCGTGCGAATCGTCCTATAGAAATCGTCACTCGCGCGTTCGGCGGCGCTCAAGGCGCCCGCTGCGCAGCTTAGCGCTGCGAGAATGAGAAAAAATCGGCGTTTCATGGCTCGGCATTTCATAGCCCCTCCTCCGAACGAGCGTTTACGTGGCTGACTTTTCGCCAGTATACCCCGGCGATTTGATTTGCTCTCTTTACTGGGAGTACTAGGACGCGGCTGTCATGGTTGCAGGCGTCCGCTCCGTGTTGTAATAAACTGTCGCAGGCGAAAGAGCGAATCCAGACCGACGATGGTGCAATTTGAAACCAAAGGAACCAATCAGATTTGAGCGCATGATGGCGTGCGTGCGGTGGCCGATGTTCCTCGCGGCGGGCGCGGGGCT
>JASIGB010000256.1:0-5103 GCA_030045355.1 Bryobacteraceae bacterium | reverse complement strand
AACACGGCCGATCGAATCCAAGCTTTGGAGTCCCTGGCCGAGACGACACCGGCCAACGCGGATGTCCTGCGCGAGCTGGGGGAGTTGCGATATGGGCGGCGGGAGTTCCCAAGAGCCGCGGTGGAGTATCGAGCGTCCGCGCATGTGGATCCGGACGACGCGCAGACTTGGAATGAGCTGGCGTATGCACTGGCATTTGGGAAAGATCTAAAGGGCGCACGGGAGGCGCTGGAGCGATACCAGAGCCTTGTTCCGGGGGATAACAATGTTCTGGACTCGGAAGGCGAAGTCAGCTACATGCTGGGCGATTTCAAGGCGGCGAGCGAATATTTCATGAAGGCGGCGACGAAGGATCCGGCGGAATGGATGAAGGCGGCGGAAGCGCGGCTGATGATGGGGGATTTGCAGGGCGCCGATGCGATGTTCGCCAAGCATCTTTCTGGGCGAAATGCAGGGCTGCGAGCGAGCCTAGCGCTTGAAACGGCGCAATGGAAATATCTTACGGGGCGCCGGGAGGTGGGGGTGCAGGATTTGGAGAAGCTGGCGCCGAATCTGAACGGCGATTTGCAGGCGCTCGCGTTCAGCCAGCTAGCGATGTGGAAATTGGCGGCAGGGGACCAGAACGATGCGGAGCTGGCCAAGCAGGGGCTAGAGCGGGCACAGGGCGCAAGAGTCCGCGGGATTTGCGGAGCGGTCGAGTTCCTGGTGGACGGAGGCGGGAAGAGGTCCGGTTCGAAGATGCTGGACGGATACGCATTGCTGCTAGCGAAAAAGTACGCAGATGCGCTGCCACTGTTGCGAGCCGCCTATGAAGAGACCAATCCATCCAACGATTGGGAGGTTCGAACGCTGCTGGCGTGGGCGTATGTGGAAACCGGCGGGAAAGATCGGGCAGCCGAATTGGTGAATCCGTACCCACTTCCGTTGTCGGGTGGAGATTCCCTGCTCGGGTCTGTTATTTTTCCCCAGTACCTGGCAGCGCGGAAAGCCGCCTTGCAGCACTAAGACGCGACGGGTTTGTGCTGCCAGGGCTTGGGCGCGTCGCCTGCGTCGCGGTGTTCGACGCGGTCATAGAGATGAAGGTCGGAAGTGGTTCCGAGACTCTCGTTGTAGAGGCTGGGCAGACCGAGACCTTCTTTGAGATCTTCTTCGAAGGCGTGCAACGCTTTCAGTTGCGTGGCGAGCGCGGGCGCGGTCCGACCGCTGGGACTGCGCCAGAACATCTGGTAGCCGCGATTTACCAGTAATCCGATCTCGTCGCCGAGCACGAAGCCGGCCTTGTTGACATGGGGACGCTCGCCGGGGCGATCCTCGATGATGGCGCCGATGCCATCGCGGAGGACCTGCGCTTTGCCGGAACCGGCGGGGCTGGTGCTGAAACCGAGCTTGCGCAGACCATCCAAACGCTCGGTGAAAGTGGGTTCGTGAATCTTCTCGCGACGGAAGAACATGCACTCACTATAATGCCAGAGTGCAGTTTGTGCTGTCGCTGGATGAGGGGACGACGAGTGCGCGGGCGGCCGTCTACGGAGAACGCGGGGAGCGCCTAGGAATGGAGAGCCGCGCGGTGGCGTCGGGCTATCCGCAGCCGGGTTGGGTGGAACAGGACGCCGAAGAAATCTGGCGGTTCCAATTAGAGGCGGCGCGGCGAGTGTTGCGATGCACGGGGATCGGGCCGGGGGCGATCGGGGCGTTGGGAATCACAAACCAACGGGAAACCACCATTGTTTGGGAACGCAAGAACGGGAAGGCGGTGGCGCCGGCGATCTTGTGGCAGTGCCGGCGGACGGCGCGAGCGTGCGCGGAACTGGCGACGGGTGAGTGGGGGCAGCGAATTCGGAGAAAGACGGGCCTGGAAGTAGACGCGTACTTTTCGGCGAGCAAGCTCCAGTGGATTTTGGAGCATGTGCCGGACGCGCGGCGGAAGGCGCGGGACGGTGAACTTCTCTTTGGAACAGTGGATACCTGGCTGGTATGGAAACTGACGAAGGGCGCGGTCCACGTGACGGATTATTCGAATGCATCGCGGACGATGCTCATGAACCTGGAGACGGGCGAGTGGGATGAGGAGATGCTGGATCTGTTTCAAGTGCCGCGTGCGATGCTCCCTAAAATTGTGGGTTCGAGCGGCGTGGTGGGAGTAGCGGCGGGAGAGCACCTGGGGGCCGAGATTCCGATCGCGGGAATCGCGGGAGATCAACAAGCGGCGCTGTTCGGGCAGGCTTGTTTCGGGAAGGGGCTTGCAAAAAATACATATGGGACGGGATGTTTTGCATTGATGCACAGCGGGGAGCGGCGGCCGTTCTCAAAACATAGGCTGCTCGAGACGCGCGCGGCATCGTTGGGAAGGGCGCAGTATGCGCTGGAGGGTGCGGTGTTCATCGCGGGGGCGGCGATCCAGTGGCTGCGTGACAAGCTGGGAATCATAGGGAGCGCGGCGGAGAGCGAGGCGCTGGCGGGGTCGGTAGCAGGAACGGGCGGCGTGTATTTTGTTCCGGCACTTACGGGGTTGGGAGCACCGCACTGGGATGCGGAGGCGCGCGGGACGATCTGCGGCGTGACAGCGGCTACAGGACGGGCGGAGCTGGCGCGCGCGGCGCTCGAAGCGATCGCCTATCAGACGCGCGACCTGGTGGAAGCCATGGAGGCAGATTGCGGAGAAGCTCTCCAAGAATTGCGTGTGGATGGCGGCGCGGCGGCCAACGATTTCCTGATGCAATTTCAGGCTGACATTCTGGGAAAGCGGATCGTGCGGCCGACGGATGTGGAGACGACGGCGCTGGGCGCGGCGTATCTGGCGGGGTTGGCGGCGGGATTTTTCAGAAGCCTGAATGAGCTTGGAGAGTTTTGGAAGGCAGATCGGGTTTTTGAGCCGAGGATGAGCGCGGATGAGCGGGAGGAGCTTTACACGGGCTGGGGGAAGGCCGTGGCGCGATGCCGGTGCCGGGTTTAGTCTTCGTTAGAGGGCGGGCGAGAGGGATTCGGCGACATGTTATACACTGAAACGCAAGATTTGGAGGGTGATAACGTCCATGTTGAGTTATTCACGGGGACCAGACGCGCCGTTCATCGAGAGCAGCGTCTGGCAGGTGTTTGAACAGACCGCGAGGCGCTTTCCAGACCGGGAAGCTCTGGTGGCGCGACATCAAGGCGCAAGGCTGACGTTTGCGGAGTTGGCCGCGGCAGCGGAGCGGACGGCGCGGGGGCTGGCGGGCCTGGGGGTCGAGGCGCAGGATCGCGTGGGAGTGTGGTCGACGAACTGCGTGGAATGGGTGCAGTTGCACCTGGCGTGCGCGCGGGTGGGCGCGGTGCTGGTGAACGTTAATCCGGCGTATCGGGCGAACGAACTGGGGTTTGTCTTGCGTAAGTCGGGAATGAAGGCGCTGTTTCTTTGGGAGAAGGACAGGCGGTCCGATTATGGCGCGATTCTGGAGGAGGCGAGGGCGGGGCAGAGTTTGCCGCTGGAGCATGTCGTCTACCTTGGCAGTGAGGATTGGGCGAGAATGCTGGGGCAAGGGATAGATACTGCGGTTCGGCAGCAGAGGGCAGACGAAGTTACTAATATACAGTACACTTCCGGCACGACAGGATCGCCGAAGGGGGTGCTACTTACTCATCGGAATCTACTCAATAACGCGGCGATCATCGTGGAGTCATTGAGGATCGACCAACGGGACAGGATTGTGGTTCCCGTGCCGCTGTATCACTGTTTTGGGTGTGTGATCGGAACGTTGGTTTCGGTTGTAAGCGGGGCTGCGATGATCCTGCCGGCGGCGAGTTTCGATGCACTCGAAACGCTTCGGGCGATTGAGGAGGAGCGTACAACGATCGTCTACGGGGTGCCGACGATGTTCATTGCGGAATTGGAGCATCCGGAGTTTCCAACGTTTGACTTGAGGTCATTACGCACGGGAATTATGGCCGGCGCGCCTTGTCCGGTGGAAATCATGAAGCGCGTGGTGAGCGAGATGTATTGCGAAGGCATGGTAGTGGCGTACGGACAGACGGAAACCTCGCCGCTCATCACCATGTCGGCGGTAGGCGATTGCCTAGAGAGGCGCGTCTCCACCGTGGGACAGGCGTGCCCGAACACGGAAGTCAAGATTGTATCGGCGATCGGCGAGACGACGCCGGTGGGAGAGCAGGGGGAATTGTGTGCGCGCGGCTACCTAGTGATGAAGGGCTACGACCAGGAGCCTGAGGCGACGCGGCGCGCGATCGATGAGGATGGTTGGCTGCACACCGGCGACCTAGCGACGATGGATCACGACGAGTGTATTCGGATCACGGGGCGCGCAAGCGACATGATCATCCGGGGCGGCGAGAATGTGTATCCACGCGAGGTGGAAGAGTTTTTGCATACGCATCCAAAGATTGCAGAGGTGCAGGTGGTGGGGATTCCGGATCGCAGGCTAGGGGAAACGATCGCGGCGTGGATTCGGTTGAAGGAGCCGGTGGGGGAGGAGGAGATTCGGGATTTCTGCCGGGGAAGGATCGCCTATTTCAAGGTGCCGCAATATATCCGGTTCGTGGAGTCGTTTCCGATGACGGTGACGGGTAAGGTGCAAAAGTTTCGCATTCGCGAAGTGGAGATCCGGGACCGGGGCTTAGAGGCGGTGGCGCAAATCAGGACAGCGTAAGAGGCGCGAGAGGCGCGTGCATGTGCATAGAGTAAGGTGACAAAAAAGATTCGGAAATCGGCGAAGCATTTTCAGACGGTTAGGGGAGCGTTGGGTGTAGAGCCAGGTAGCGGTTGTTAGAGTTGGTGCAGGAGAGAGTTGCTTGCGGGCGCTTCCGGAAACGGAGGCGCCCGATTTTTTTGGAATCCAGATGGGCACGGTAAAGCGGAGGCTCCAAGCGGGGCAAAGGCAGGTGCAGCCGAGTCATGCCATGGGATCGCGAAGAGAGCGCATCGCAAAACTACTGGCGGACGTGGAGAAGCGGCTGAATGTTGAGGAGAACAAAGTCACGCTGGGGGATTTCATTCGGCTGTTGCAACTCGAACGGGAACTGGAGGAAGAGGAGCAGCCCAGGGAGATCATCGTTACGTGGAAAGATCCAGCGGAGAAAGGCTGCGAATTGAAATAGACTATGTGCCCCTTC
>JASIGB010000255.1:0-2503 GCA_030045355.1 Bryobacteraceae bacterium | reverse complement strand
CGCGCCCAAATGGCCGAGCTCTATCGCAAGCTGCACGGATCCCAAACCGGTCTGGGCGATCTGATCCTCAAAGCCTACGACGATACTTCGTTCGCCCTCGCCGCCCGCCGCGCCGAGTTGCGCACCTACGATCCCAATTCGCAGCTCACCGATCCGATGCAGTTCACGCTCTCCGGCGTGGATGGCGATAATCTGAAGCTTTCGTCACTGCTTGGCAAAGTGGTCATCATCGACTTTTGGGCCACCTGGTGCGCGCCCTGCCGGGCTCAACACCCGCTCTACGAAGAGGTGAAAGCCAAGTTCAAAGACCGGGCCGACGTGACGTTCCTAGCCATCGATGCCGACCAGGACCGCAGCCAGGTGAAACCATTTCTCGCCCAGATGAAGTGGACTCAGAAGGTTTATTTTGAGGACGGTCTGCAAAACTTGTTGCAGGTTTCTTCGATCCCCACCACCATCATTCTTGGCAAGAACGGTCACGTTTTCACGCGCATGGTAGGGTACCTTCCGGACCGCTTTGTCGACATGCTGACGGACCGCGTGAATGAGGCTCTGGGGAATCCGCCCGAGGCATCGAAGCCGGCTCGCGCCCCCGTGAAGGGTTCCCTCAGCCCTGCGATCCAGCAATGAGCGCTCCGCTGTTTCCACGCGTCACCTGGATCGTGCTGGACAGCGTCGGGGCCGGCGAAATGCCGGATGCGGCGGCTTACGGCGACGCAGGCAGCGATACGCTCGGCCACATCGCCCGCGTTCGCCAACTGCACTTACCCAACATGGCGCAGCTTGGCCTCGGAAATTTGAAGCTGCTCCCGCACGTCGGGCCAGTCGATCGTCCGACCGCCGCGTACGGTCGCTGCGCGCTTGCATCGCCGGGCAAGGATACAACCACCGGACATTGGGAGATGGTGGGGATCCACTTGGCGAAGCCTTTCCCACTTTTTCCGCATGGCTTCCCCGCTGATCTGATGCGGGAATTCGAGCGCCGCATCGGGCGCGGCACGCTGGGGAATTGCGCGGCCTCCGGCACCGAGATCATTCAGGAACTCGGCGAAGAACACATGCGAACCGGCAAGCCGATCGTATACACGTCGGCGGACAGCGTGTTTCAAGTGGCAGCCCATGAAGAAGTGATCCCGCTGTGGGAGCTGTACAAAATCTGCGAGACCGCGCGAGAAATGCTGCGCGGGCCGCTGGAAGTGGGGCGCGTGATCGCGCGTCCGTTCGTTGGTGAACCCGGCGCCTTTACGCGTACGCCGAATCGCAAAGACTATGCCGTTCCGCCGCCGCGTGGCATGCTGCTCGACCAGCTTCAGGAACATAAAATCGAAGTGTTCAGCGTCGGCAAAATCTTCGACGTGTTCCTGGGACGTGGGATCGGCCCGCACGAAAAGACCAAAAACAACACCGACGGCATGGCGAAGACGCTCGAAGCTCTCGATGAGCTCGATGCCGGCCTCCTGTTCGTCAACCTGGTGGATTTCGACCAGCTCTACGGCCATCGCAACGACGTGGAAGGATACGCGCGGGCGCTCGAAGAGTTCGATGCCTGGCTGCCCTCGCTGTATGGCAAGCTGTCGGACCGCGATCTGCTGATTGTCACAGCCGATCACGGGTGCGATCCGACCACGCCCTCCACCGATC
The DNA here is from genome assembly GCA_030045355.1 of Bryobacteraceae bacterium. Taxonomy (GTDB): domain Bacteria; phylum Acidobacteriota; class Terriglobia; order Bryobacterales; family Bryobacteraceae; genus Palsa-89. The sequence goes on along the minus strand of JASIGB010000255.1, from coordinate 862 downwards.
ACAGCCGCGAGTACGTTCCGCTGCTGGCCTATCGCCCGCGCAAGAGGGAGCCTCGGGACCTGGGCCTGCGCTCCACGTTGTCCGATATCGGCCAGACGGTGGCCGAAAATTTCGGCGGCAAGATCGGCGTGGGAACCAGCTTCCTCGAATCGCTATCCTGACTCGCTATTCTGACCCGCTATCCTGAAAAGATGCGCCGCCCCATTCTGGCAGGCAATTGGAAGATGTACAAGACGCCCTCGGAGACCGTTGCGTTCTTCGAGAGATTTCTCCCGCTGGTGGAGGGAACAACGCACGCCGAAATCGTGATCTGTCCGCCGTTCGTGGATATCCCGGCCGCCGCCGATGCGGTGCAGGGAACCGCAGTCGAAATCGGCGCGCAGAATCTATATTGGGCCAAGGAGGGCGCCTTCACCGGCGAAACTTCCGCAGCGATGCTGCGCGACGCCGGCTGCCGCTGGGTGATCGTCGCCCACAGCGAGCGCCGCGAATACTTCGGCGAGACCGAAGAAAGCGCGCTCAAGAAAATCCACGCCGCCCTCGACGAGGGTTTGTCGCCTATCTATTGCGTCGGTGAGCGGCTGCAGGAGCGGGAACGCGGCCACACCGAGAGCGTCCTGGAACGCCAAATGCGCGGCTGTGCGTGCAGTCTCGCCCCGGAACAGTTCGCCAAAATCGTCATCGCTTACGAACCGGTTTGGGCTATCGGCACGGGTAAGGTGGCTACGCCCGAGATCGCGGCATCGGCGCACGCTTTCATTCGCGGCCAGATTCGCGAAACTTTTGGCGCCGCGGCGGCCGAGGCCTGCCGCATCCTCTACGGCGGCAGCGTCAAACCCGATAACGTGAAAGGGCTGATGTC
>JASIGB010000254.1:0-4452 GCA_030045355.1 Bryobacteraceae bacterium | reverse complement strand
GCAGTGCAAGCTCGCCAGTGGGAATCGGATCTCCGATGCGCATCGTCACTGGACCGCTGCGAACATGACCCGATCCATAAGGCAAGACTTCCCGCGTTCCCTTCAGCGTGATTGGAACCAGCGGAACGCCCGCGCGAATTGCAATATAGGCGGCGCCTTCCTTGAAGGGCGCCATCTCGCCGTCCACCGAGCGCCCGCCCTCGGGAAAAATCAGCAGTGAAATCCCGCGCTCGCGGATCACCTGCGCGGCCGTGCTCATGGTCTTTACCGCCGCCCGGGCATCCTCCCGCGGCACCGGAATGTGGCCCGCGCGCGCCAAGTGCGTCCCCAGGAACGGAATCTGGAACAGGCCCCGCTTGGCCAGAAAACGGAACTGTACAGGAATGTTTGCCAGAACCACCGGCGTATCCATGTAGCTTAGGTGATTGGAGACGAAAACATAGCTCGCATCCAGCGCGATTTTTTCCAGGCCTTCCACTTTGACCTTCACTCCGCTGACCCGCAGCAGGCATCGCGCCCAGGCCCGCGCCACCGCGATTTGTTTGCGTCCGCTCGATTCAAAAATCGAAATGATCAGGCTGACCAACCCGTAGCCGATGGTCGCAAGAATGACAGAGGGAGCGGTGATGCAATAGGCCCGCAGGAAGGACACTGGTTTTATTCTACGAATTCTCACTCGCCGCCAGCGCAGCCAATGAACGGCGCGGAACATTCCGAGCGGTTATTGCGTTAGGATAATCAGGCTTGGAATGCTGAAGCGTATCTTCCGAGCGCTCGCCGTCGCCGTAGCTCTCTCTGCGGCTCTCTATGGAATCTGGAGGGTCGCGGACATGGTCTACATCGCCTACAGGTTTCCGGGGCCCGTCAATTCATCTGGAGACCAGCCGCCCACGGCCTGCACCGTGCAGACGGTCGCGCACGATTGCCGAAAACTCAACTGCGTCAGTCGTGTTTGGTATTGCGACGAGCGCGGAAGTCCGACCTGCATCCAGAACAGATGCGTCTGCTGGTATGGTTGCCTGTGAGCTGTTCGAATGCCATCCAGCGGACTATGCGCGGCCCATCAGCGGCCGTTCGGCTTACATCGAGTAAGCTGGTAAGGAAGTGTCTGCGCAGCAAGCGCTAAATCCGCGCGCTCCCGTTTGGAATCTTCTTCTGGGCCTCCTGCTCGCCGCGGGCGTGGTGCGCTTGTGGCTGATGCCGCTGCCTTCCAGCTTTTGGGTGGATGAGATGGCGACGGTATTCGTCGTGCACTACGGCCCCCATCACCCCTCGCTCGCGGTCGCGCCCCAGGTGCCCGATTCCATTTACTACCAACTGCCCCGCGCGGCGGAAGGGCTTTTTGGTTTTTCTGAAACGGTGTACCGGTTTCCTTCCGTCCTCCTGATGGCCGCCGCGCTCTTTTTCATGGCCCGCCTGGCGGCCCGGCTGATTCATCCCGGAGCCGCGTGGTTCGTCGTGTTCGTGTGCTTGGGGATGCGCGGCATCAACGATCAGGCCGCCGATGCCCGCCCGTATGCGCTTGGCACGGCCATCGCCGCCGCGAGCCTTTGGTTCCTGATCCGATGGCTGGATCGCGCACGCTGGTGGGATGCCGCATTCTTTGTGGCATTGGCCGCGCTGCTATGGCGCGTTCATCTGCTGTTCTTCCCGTTTTACATCGTGCTGGCGATTTACACGCTAATTCGCCTGATGCGCCGTGAGAGCGCGCCCGGCTGGATGACCGTCGCCGCCGTATATACGCTGATTGGCCTAGCCTTAATCCCCGTTGCGCTCGACGCGCTGGGACAGTTCCGCCACGCGACCGCGCACGTGATCGTCGCCCTTCCCACACTGCACGATTTACAGGTCCAGCTCAAGCTAGGAGTGATTCTGATCTGCGGCATCGGCGCTCTGGTGCTCGGGCGCTTTCTGCATTGGCCGCGCGCGGCGTTCGCGTTAAGCTCTTCGGTGGCGCTGATTGCGGCCTGGTGGCTGGTGCAGCCGCTCGTACTGTTTGCCGTCTCGCGCGTCACCGGCAGCAGCATGTTCGTGGCGCGCTACCTCTACGTCGGGCTGCCCGGTGCGGTGCTGGCTGCCACGCTCGCGGCCAGTTATTTCATCTCCGCCGAGTGGTGGAAACCGCTCTCGGTGGTTTTCGCCGCCGGCGTGTTGATCATGCTCGGGCAATGGCGCCAGCCCTGGCCGATGCATCACGGATCCAATTGGCGTCTGGCGGCGCACACCATCGATCAGTGGGCCGCCAACGATCCCACCCTGCCGGTGCTCTGCCCCAGCCCGTTCATCGAAGCGCAGCCGCCGGTATGGAAACCGAATTATGTGCTTCCCGGATTTCTGTACTGCCACCTGCCCGTGTATTCGTTCCGCGGAAAACCATATCTGCTGCCATTCGAGGATTCGCCGGAAGGGGAGCGTTATGTCGAGAGCCTGGCCAACGGTCCCATCGCGAGCTCCGGCCGATTTTTGATTTACGGCGGCTCGGGAGCGGTCCGTTATTGGCGGAATTGGTTCTCGATACAACCCGAATTTTCCACCTGGCACCGGGAACGGCTGGGACCGTTCGGCGATGTGGTGGTGGAGCTGTTTCAGAGGCGGCCGAAGCCCCCCGAAGTCGCTCCGGAGAGTACTGGGAAAAGCTCTGGGACGCGCACTGAGCACCCCACCAACCCCCACCGGCGCTCCGTATAATAGAGGCAGTTGGAATGATCGATTTAAAGAAAAAACTCGAAGAAGAAATAGCGGCGCTCGATATCGAATTGCGCATCGATCTGCCGCGTGAGATCTCAAAGGCGCGCGCACACGGCGATTTGAGCGAGAACGCCGAGTACCACGCCGCCAAGGAACGCCAGGGCATTGTCAACGCGCGCCTGGGCCAGCTCCGCGCTCGTCTGCGCGAGCTCTCGATGATCGATCTGACACGCATCCCCCGCGACCGCGTGGGTCTGGGCTCCTCGGTCACGGTGCTCGATTTGACCAAGGACGAGGAGATCACCTATCGTCTGGTAACCAGCGAAGACGCCGATGTAGCCGCCGGCCGAATCTCGACCACTTCGCCCATCGGCAAGGGTTTGCTCGGAAAACGCGTGGGCGATACCGTGAAGGTGCAGATCCCGGGGGGCATGCGCGAGATGGAGATCACCCAGTTGCTTACCATTCACGACGTCTCCGAATGAAGAAGAAACCGCCTGAACTTTTTCGCGGTAACATTGATAGGGGCCGTCCGGCATGACATTCACCCGCGCGATCGGCGTCTCGTGCAATAAGGTAATTCGGCTGATTGTACGCGGGCTGGCCCTATCGAAAATCCACCCCAACGTCCTCACCTTTCTCGGCCTGGTCATCAATATCGTGGCGGCCGTCTTGCTGGCGGCCGGACAGTTCCGCTCGGCCGGTTTTGTCATCATCGGCGCCGGATTGTTCGACATGGTGGACGGGCGCGTGGCGCGGGAGACCAACCAGGTGACGCGCTTCGGCGGATTTTTCGATTCGGTGCTGGACCGCTATTCCGATCTCGCGCTGCTGATGGGCCTGCTGGTGTACTACGGCACCATCAACCGGTATTTCTACGTCGTGCTGACCGCAATCGTTATGACCGGGTCGGTGATGGTGAGCTACACGCGCGCGCGGGCGGAAAACACCATTCCGCGCTGCAAGGTCGGGTTCATGGAGCGCCCCGAGCGCGTGGTGCTGCTGATCATCGGCGCGCTGTTCGACCGTATGGCCCCGGTGCTGTGGGTAATCGCGCTGCTCTCCAATATCACAGTGATCCACCGCATGGTGTTCACCTATCAGGAAGCCAAGCGCCTGGAAGAGGCGCAGCTACGCCCGGCTCCGGTCACCGAGAGCGAGACGCACTGAACCCGGGCTCAGTCTTCTACTCCTAAGCCGGTCTTCGAGCGGAGATCCCACCCGGCCTGTGATCTCCACCATTCGCCTTGCCTTGTCGCGCTACCACGTCATTTCACCTTTCGAGCGGGCCAGTCGCTCGGCTGAAGAAATCAGCATCCCGGTTCGTGGTTATCCCCGCTGTTCATGGGGTGTTTGGGCACAACTCAAAAGTTTGGTCAAGGTAACCTCGCTTTCTACAGCCTCATGGTCACCCGACAAGCAGTACGACACGCAGCCGGAATGGGTCAGGGGCTTGAAGATCAAGCCGCAGTCGCGAGGTCTTAGCGCGCCTACCGCCGGCGCCGCGCTGGAGTTCTACGCCGCGTCTCCACCTGTTTCACTCCCGGCGAAAACGCCAGGTCCAGAAGCTCCGCAAGCTCTTCCTGATGCCGCTTCAGCGAACCCGACGCCGGGCTGGCGCTGGGCGCGCGGCCCGCATATTCGAGCGTGCGGTCCGTCAACTCCAGCACCGGCTGCAACTGTTCCTGCACGAAACGCCACGCGCCCATGTTGCGGGGCTCTTCCTGCACCCAAGCGACGTCGGCGGTCTCGGGGTAGCGCGCA
>JASIGB010000253.1:0-2838 GCA_030045355.1 Bryobacteraceae bacterium | reverse complement strand
GTCGACGGCAGTTCGAACACCCAGAGTTGCGCACCGCCGCCCGATGGATTCTTGATCTCAGGCACCAATGGCGGCCAGGTGATCGCGTGCGCGCCGCCGTTGCCGACCACCACGGCCAAGTACTGCTTGCCGTTTACGCTATATGTGATCGGGCACGAGCTAGGAACATCATTGAGTCGCGCCTCCCACAGCACTTTGCCGTTGGAATCGTCGTAAGCGCGGATGTAACGGTCGAGCGAGCCGTTGAACACCACGCCGCCGGCGGTATCGAGCGCACCCGTGGTTTGCGGCGCACGCTCGCGGTCAATCCAAACCGGCTTGCGCGTTTCGATGTTGATGGCTTCCAAACGGCCGTACTTGCCGTCGCTATCGAGCCTGGGCCGGATGGTGAAACGCACCCCGGACGACAGCCCACCGCGTTCGCCGGGTCCCACAGGAATCAGATCCATGCAGGACTCGACTAGCGGCACATACAGGATCTTGCTTTCCGGATTCAACGAGGCCGGAATCCAGCTCTTGGCTCCGCCCGCGTGCGGGCAAACGGTCTTCGTCTCGCCGTCGCCAATGACAACTTGATGATTAATTGTTTTGGCGCCCGTCACCGGATCTATGGCCGTCACCACGTTTTGAATGCCGATGTCGAACGAAAAATCATACTTGCCGGTAGCCGCATCCAGGGCATCGTAGATGGCCTCTTTGCCCGCCGTGAGAACGACACGCTGGTTCTGTCCCTTGACCGGCATATTGATGAGCTGCCGCTCAAACGCCCAGTCCAGGTCCCACTGGTCGTTCGGGACGTGCTGGAAATGCCACTTGAGTTTTCCTGTATCGGGATCGAATGCCAGCGTGCTGTCCGTGTACAGCAGGTCATTGTTAACGGCCGGATCCTTCGAGCGGTGAACATAGGGGCCCGTGTCATAAGTCTGCGCGACGCCGAAGAACACCAGGTTCAGCGCGGGATCGTAGCTTCCCGCCGTCCATACCGAGCCGCCGTTGCGCTTCTCGAGCGGCACGCCGTTCCAGCTATTTCCGCCCGGCTCGTCCGGGCGCGCGATGGTGTAAAAGCGCCAGGCTTCCTTGCCTGTTTCCGCATCCAGCGCCACGATCATATTTCCGCCGGGCGCCTGGCCCACAGTTCCCACGAAAACCTTGCCCTTGGCCGCGAGCGGTCCGCCGGTCATCATGACGCGCGGATTTTCCTCACGATTTACCACTTCGTGATCCCAGGCGACGTCGCCGGTCTTTATGTCGAGCGCGACGACATGCAGATCCGAGGTCTCGACCACAATATGATTGCCGTAAATCGCCATATTGCGCTTCACCAGGTTCAAAAAGCCGGTCTTTGGTTTCGGCAATTCGCGCGAATACTCCCACAGCAAGTCGCCTGTGACGGCGTCGAGCGCCTGCAAGTGATCGCCCGAGCTATGGACGAAGATCACGCCGTCGTGCACCAGCGGCGTATTTTCGTTCGCGCCCGGCCACAACGACCAGCTCCACGCTAACCGTAATTGCCCGACATTCGACTTATTAATCTGCTTCAGCGGGCTGAACCCCTGGTCATCATAGGTGCGGCGCCAAGTGAGCCATTCACCCGCCGGAGGGCTTTGCAACTCGGCGTCGGTCACGGGGGTGAGCTTGTCGAGCGGATTGGGCTTCGCCGGGGCGGGAATCAGGCTTGCGTAAGGCGACAGTCCGCCGCCCGGTGAGTTGGTCGCAGGCGCGCCCGATCGCCGCGGGGAAGCTGAGGGTGCGCCACTGGCAATGTTCTTGGCATCCAGTGGAACATTGTTTGTCTGTAGAATGAAGGCCGCAATTTGTTGGTAGGTCGCATCGCCGAGCCCGCCCGCGTTGCTGGGCGGCATCTTGGTACTGAGGTATGTGAACAGCTCGCCGACGCTCTTCCCGCCCCACTGCGCGGTAAAGCCCGTTCCCTTCAGCGGGGGCGCGAATTGGCCATCGTCGAGATTATCGCCGTGGCATCCGGCGCAATTTTGCGCGTAGGCCGATTTGCCCGCCGTGGCTTGTTCGGCGGTGAACGTGGGAGCGCTTTGAGCGTAGGCCGACAGGCCGGACGCAGCCATGCCCGCCGGAATCAAAATGTGGAACAGAACGTTTCGTCTCATCATGGCCTGGCTCAGCGACATTTAGCTGGGCGACGCGTCCAGTTTATAACCTGGCCTGCGGGGGAGCAACAGCTGCATGCAGCTGCATGCAGCGCTATTGCCGAGCGCTCGAAAGAACGAACCGCCCCTCAGCTTCGATTTTGAACTGGGCATCTTGGTGGGATTTGGTGGACCTGGTGAGATTCGAACTCACGACCTCTTCCATGCCATGGAAGCGCGCTCCCAACTGCGCCACAGGCCCGACCGGCGGTACTTTTCAAATATATCATGCTGGTCCGCTACTATTGACACCATGGATCCAAAAAATGACGAGCGAGAAAAAGCCTGGGATCTGCTGTGCGAGTTCACCAAGAGCGACGGTCTGCGCCGGCATGCGCTCGCGGTGGAGGCCTGCGTCGGCGCCTACGCGCGCAAGTTCGGCGAGGACGAAGCCAAGTGGTCCGTCACGGCGCTGCTCCACGACTTCGATTGGGAAATCCATCCCGAGGTGCCCGATCACCCGCTCAAAGGCGAGCCGATCCTGGCCGTGCGCGGCGTCGATCCCGAGATCCGCCGTGCGATTCTGTCGCATGCTGATTCAAGCGGCTTCCCGCGCGAGTCGCTTCTCGAAAAGACGCTATTCGCCTGCGATGAACTGGCCGGCTTCCTCACCGCCTGTTCTTACGTCAAGCCGGGCCGCAGCATTCACGAAGTGGACGTGAAGTCCGTGCGAAAA
>JASIGB010000252.1:0-3460 GCA_030045355.1 Bryobacteraceae bacterium | reverse complement strand
CGCGCAGCAATCCAGTGACGCGGGACATCCCCATGGCCACCGAGACCAATCCCGCGGACCGGACCACGCTCTCGGCGGGCGCCGGATTATCGATTCTTGTCGCCAACTCCCCTAACCTGCTTTTTCCTCAACCGGCTTTTTTCTCAACCGGCTTTTTCCTCAACCGGCTTTCGCGCTCGACTGCTCGCCCATCTGCTCAATAAAATGAGCGATGGTCCTGATGCCCATGTAATAATTATCGATACTGTATTTTTCGTTAGGCGAATGCAGCCCGTCGTCGGGCAAACCGAAGCCCATCAGGACCGTGGGAATGCGCAGATGTAGCGCGAAATCGCCGACCACGGGAATGGACCCGCCGTTGCGCGTGAACACGGTGGGCTTGCCGAACATCTCGCTGAATGCGTCAGCCGCAATCCGAATCATTGGATCAGCGGGATCCACCATCACGGCCGGCGCGGCGCTCAAAACGCGGAAGTCTATTTGGATGCCTGCGGGCGCATTGAACTGTAGAAAATCGCGAAAAGATCTCAGAATTTTGCCGGGATCCTGGTGCGGCACCAGGCGAAAGCTCACCTTGGCTATAGCTTTAGACGGGATGACGGTCTTCGATCCCACGCCAGTGAAGCCGCCGGCGATGCCGTGCACTTCCATCGCCGGCCGTGCCCAGATGCGCTCCAGCACCGTATATCCGAGCTCTCCGGTCAACGCGCTCGAGCCTACTTCGCGGCGCAAAAAATCCGTTTCATCGAACGGGAGCTGCTTCCAGCTTTCGCGTTCGACGGGCGCCGGCGGCGCGACGTCGTCGTACATACCCGGAATTCGGATGGAGCCGGTGGAGTCTTTACATTTAGCGAGCAGCTCGATCAAGCCCTGGATGGGATTGGGCGCCGCTCCGCCAAAAAGCCCGGAGTGCAAATCGCGCGCCGGACCGGTGGCTTCCACCTCCATGTAGACCAGGCCGCGCAGCCCGATGCACAACGTCGGCAGGCCCTCGGCATAAAGCTGGGTGTCGGAGACCAGCGCGACGTCGGAGGCAAGCTTCGCCGGATTCTCGGCGACGAATTTGCTGATCGATGCCCCACCGATCTCCTCCTCGCCTTCGATCAAGAATTTGAGGTTCACCGGCAGCTTACCTGCGTGCACTGCCCCCAAGGCTTCGGCTGCTTTGATGTGCATGTACATCTGGCCTTTGTCGTCAGACGATCCGCGGGCGTAGATGTTGCCGTTGCGAACCGCAGGCTCAAAGGGCGGCGAATGCCACAACTCCAGCGGGTCGGGCGGCTGGACGTCGTAGTGGCCGTAACACAGGATGGTGGGCTTGCCGGGTGCGTGCAGCCAGTCGGCATAGATCAGCGGATTGCCGGCGGTCGGGATAATCTCGACGTGCTCCAGACCCGCCGCGCTCAGGCTTTGCGCGACGAAGCTCGCGGCCCGCGCGATGTCTGGCTTATGTTGGGGAAGTGTACTGACGCTGGGGATGCGCAGGAAATCCTTCAGCTCATCGAGCAGACGGTCCTGGTGCTCTGCGACAAAAACGTCGGTGGGGCGTTGCATGGAGCGCGGGTAGAACCATTATCGCAGAGGGGCACGTTGGCCAACCCTCCGCCGGAGGGCCGGGCCTTAGTGCAGCGTCAGCGGTTTCGCCGAGCGAGTTTTTGCGGCATTCCGCCGATATATCTGGTACAAGCTCATGTCCGCACCATTGGCCGGAAAATTCCAGGATCACTACGCCGTGTTGGGCGTCGAGCCGCAGGCGGATTCGGAGACCATCCAGCGCGCGTACTCCAAGCTCGCGCAGAAGTACAATCCGAAGACTTCCTCGACCGGCGATGCCGAGATGTTCGAGGCCGTCAACGCGGCCTATGAGACGCTGGCGGACCCGGAACTTCGCACCATATTCGACAAGTTGAAGGGCGCGAGCCGCGGGGATTCCGGTCCGGCGTTCAGCGGCGCCGCCTTCTTTGACGCGCTGGGGCGGGAGGCGCTCCGGCGCACCGCGATGTTGTGCGTGCTCTACGACCGGCGTCTGACTCACCCCACGGCGCCAAGTCTTTCCATGCGGCACCTGGAAGTGATCGTGGAGGCGACCGCGACCGAGCTCAGCTCCGCGATGTGGTATTTGAAGCAGCGCGGCCTGGTCGCGAGCGACGACAAAAGCAGCTTGCAGATCACCGTGGATGGCATGGATTTTCTCGAAAGCCGGAAACCTTCGGCCGAAGACGTGATGCCGTTCATCCGGCAGGCCCAGAAGGCCACCGCGCCAAGCCCCGACAAGAGCGGAGAGAAGAGCCCCGACAACCGGCAGAACGAGTCAGTCCTGAAGACGCTCAATCGCGCGCTCGCGCGGACGCCGGCCGAGAAATCGGAGCTGGTCAGATAACCAGATTGCTATGATCGGGATATGAAGGCTGGAAGCGTAAGCGTGACAGAGCTGAGAAACCAAGTGCCCAGCGTTGCTCGATGAAATCGAGGAACAAGGTGGATCCACAACGATTACGCGACAGGGTAAACCAGTCGCCGTTTTGAGTCCCGCGAAGAAAACAAGAGTTAGACAGCCGAAGAAATGGAAGTCTCCGGCCGATTCTTGGGCGGGACGAGCCGAAATCGTGGGAGACGTTGTGAACAGCGACCCGGACCTATGGGACGTGGCTCGAAAATAACGGACGGTGGATCCTCAATTCCTGTTGGATACCCACGTTGTGGTTCGATGCCTCGGCGATCAGCGAAAGCTTTCGCCTGAACAATCTCGCCGCTTAGAACTTGCCGCGCGACGCGCCGAGCCAGTGGCCTTGAGCGCCGCGAGTTTGGTAGAGATTGTCATCCGATTCAGCCAGGAATGGTCGCAACCGCACGAGTTCAAAGGCTATTGAAACTAGTTTCCACAATCAACTAATACGCCTTGGCGATCACCACGCGCCGCTCCACTGGCTCGCCCGTGACGATGCACTTGCCTGCGCCGTCGAATTCGTCCACCAGCGGAATGCAGCGCACCGTGGCCTTGAACTCCTTCAGCCGCGCATCGCAGGTCGCATCGTCCTTCAAGTGCGCCATCACGAATTTTCCACCGCCTTTTTCGGCGGTCACGTCAGCCAGAATGGACTCCACCTCACCGATCGAGTTCGCGAGCACCGTGTTCGCCTTCAGCCGATTTTTGGCGGCGTTGTACAGGCCGGTCTGCATGTCAGAGAGCGCGGCGAGAATCCGCGCGGCGACGTCGGACTGCGCCAGCACCTCCTTGGCGCCGGTGTCGCGTCGCTTCAGCACGATGTTGCCGGCCGCCACATCGCGCGGCCCAAGTTCTAAAACCAGCGGCACACCGCGCCGTTCCCAATGGAAAAACTTCGCGCCGGGCGTCTGGCCTTCTCGGTCATCAATTTTGGCGCCAATGTCTTTCGCGATCTTGTGCGCCATTTCGAGTACACGCGCCTTCTCTTCGTCCTTGCGATAAATCGGCACCAGA
>JASIGB010000024.1:0-3111 GCA_030045355.1 Bryobacteraceae bacterium | reverse complement strand
GCACTAGTTGCTCGATGCGTTCCACGCGCTGCGCGTGCCCGACGGTGTACTGCGCCATCGACTTCGGCCAACGCGCCACATTGTGAAATACCGGCTCGGCTTCCAGGTCCATGATGCTGTGCAATTCCGAACGCGCCGCATCGACGATCGCTTCATCGGAAAGGCCGGTCGCATTGCCGCCGAGGAAGCAGCGCAGCACCACCATATTGGCCGGCACGCGATGATCAAACTTATTGCCCACCCAGGTGCAGCCGAAGATGAATTTGCGCTCTTTCTTCGGAACCAGAAAGCCGTGCCCTTGCAGTGGATGATCGAACGTGCGGGCGATATAGCCGAGGGAAAGCGTGACTGACGAAGTATACGGAATGCTCGCAAGCAGCGTCGCGAGCTCGGGCTGCAAAGGCTTTACGAGGGGCGCGGCCTCGCAAGCCGTGGTAGCCAGCACGACGTGGTCGGCTTCAAGCCAATCGCCGCTGGCGCGAACGCGAAAACTGGCGCCCGCACGCTCGATGGTTTCCACATCGGCTTGCACCGTATCCGCGCTGGGTTTCAAGGCATCGATCAAAGCGCCTAGGCCGGGCTTCAATGTTAGAAGGAACGAACCTCCCGAGCTTTTGGGACGAGGCGCTACTAAAACTCCGCGCGTGAGGCTGCCGTATTTGGTCTCGATCTCGACGAAACGCGCGAGCACGCTGTTCACGCTCATCTCGCGCGGATCGCCTCCGTAAACGCCCGCGAGCAACGGCTCCGCCAGATAATCGATGCACTCCTCGCCGTAATGGTCGAGCAGGAATTCGTGAACAGAACGGTCGGGCAGGGGCTTGGCGGGAGGTTGGCGAAAAAACTCCAGCCCCATGCGGATCTTCGCGCTCCAGCTCAGCAGCGGTGTTTCCACCAGCGGCAGGATCTTGGTGGGGACCATCATCATGAGCCCCTCGGGCATGGGAACCAACTTGCCCTTTTTCACGATGTAGGTGACGCGGGAGTGGTCGTTGGAGCCCATCGCTTCACTGGCGAGGCCAACTTCGCGGATCAAATTCATGGCCCAGGGTTTGGCGGCCATAAAACCATCCGGGCCTTCTTCGAGAACGCAGCCTTGCTGCAGCACCGTTTGGATCACGCCGCCGACGCGCGGCCGGCGCTCCAGCAACAGGGGCCGGATGCCGCCTTTGGCGAGGTAATAAGCGGCGGAAAGTCCCGAAATGCCGCCACCGACGATTATCGCTTTGTGTTGCACATTTATAACTTGAACTCGCGCACGAAGTCCACCACGGCGCGAACGTTATCGGGCGGAGTCTCCGGCAAAATCCCGTGACCGAGATTAAAAATATGGCCGGGCCGCGAACCCGTGCGCTTCAAAACTTCATGCACGCGCATCTTCAGCTCGGGCAGCGGCGCGAAGAGCACCGCCGGATCCAGGTTGCCTTGCACGGCGGAACGATAGCTGATGTCCATCCAGGCCTGGTCGATATTCACGCGCCAGTCCACGCCCATCACGTCGCCGCCCGCGGCGTGCAATTCGCGGAAAAATCCCGAGGCGCCCGTGCCGAAATGGATCACCGGGACACTCCCGGTTCGGATGCGTTCGATCAACGCACGCGAATAAGGCGCGACGAAGCGGACGTAATCGTCGGGACTTAAAGCGCCCACCCAGCTATCGAATACCTGAATGGCGCGCGCGCCAGCCGTCACCTGGCTCAGCGCGAAGGGTCCCAGGACGTCGACCAGCTTGCCCATCAGCCGGCGCCACAGCGTCTCATCGCGATACATCATCGTTTTGGTCCGGACGAAGTTCTTCGACGGCCCGCCTTCGATCATGTAGCTGGCGAGCGTGAACGGCGCGCCGACGAATCCGATCACCGGGACGCGGCCAGCCAGTTGCCGGACCACCAGTTGCACCGCTTCGCCGACGTAATTCAAATCGTCGGTGTTGGAGATGGAAAGCGAATCGACGTCGTCGGACGTGCGCACGGGGTTGTCGATATGCGGTCCTTCTCCGGCCAGGAACTTGAGCTTCAGCCCCATGGGCTCGACCGGCAGCAGCAGGTCCGCGAAGATGATGGCTGCGTCGACATCCAGGAACTCCACCGGCTGCAGCGTGACCTGCGCAGCCAGGTCCGGACGTTTGCAGATTTCGAGAATACCCGCTTTCGCGCGAATGTCCCGATACTGCTTCATATAGCGCCCGGCCTGGCGCATGAACCAGACCGGCCGGACATCGGTGGGCCGACGCCGGCAGGCTTCCAGAAAACGGCTGTTCGTCGAGATCATTCGCATTGAGATCCCGGAGTGAATTGGCGATGGCAACTGCAGGAGTGGATGAGCATCAGCTTGGAGGCGCATTTCGGCCCAAATTATAGTAGCGCTTGGAAGAAGCCCTACTGTCAATAGTTTGCGGCCAAATTGTGCGCGCCGCCGGCAGCGAACCGGCAGATCTCTCTTTAGAATCAGTGGCTTAACACCAGGGAAGGCTATTCCCGGGGACGGCCCTTCTTGATGCGCTTCAGCAATTGATCCACGCGCCCACCCAGCTGGGTGGCGACATCGGCTTCAAAATGAAGCTCCGGAACGCGAAACAGTTCCAGGCGGCGGGATACTTCGCGGCGCAGGAACGGGGCTGCGTGTTCGAGAGCGGCCAGGGTCTCGCCGGCGTCGGCGCCTTCGTCCACGCGGATGCGCACCAGGGCGTGGCGCTTGTCGGGCGAAATGTCGAGGGTGGTGACTGTGGCGGAGGCGACCCGCGGATCGGAAAGCTCGTAGCCGATCAGTTCGGTGAGTTCTTCGCGGAGGGCTTCGGAGATTCGTTCGGTGCGGTGTTGCATCTCCGCGCTACGATTGGTCCCCTTCGAGATCAGGGAGACGCCGCTCGTGGGCTTCGGCGATCCGTGCGAGGGCACGAATATTCTCACCGTCTTGCTGTGCAGTTGCATAGAGGGTCTGGATGTTCACCCTGAGCGCCTCAATCTCTCTCAGCCCCAGCTCGAGGTTCATCGTAAGCGCTTCGATTCTCTCGTCGATATTCATAGCGCACCTACCCTACTCTATCCACTCTAACGTAGTCCCCACTAGCACGCCGCCCAGGATATGCGCCGCCTCGCGTTCCACCAATTG
>JASIGB010000251.1:0-3912 GCA_030045355.1 Bryobacteraceae bacterium | reverse complement strand
TAACAATTTCCGTCAAATCCCCCCGCCGCGCCCCGCGACAGATGCTAAGTTCGAATCGAATGCCTCGCGCGCCACAGCTCCGCATTTTCGCCGGCGCTTCGCCCTTGGCGAAAAAATGTCGCCGCACCCCATACCTCCCCTCCCACCCCCATCCCCGGCCCCCAATCCCGCATTTACCGTTGGTACAACGGTACATGGCCATGGTCTCCCTCTCCGGCCCCCGCCTCACCTTCGACCAACTCCGCCGCGTCGCGCAGTTGAATGAACCCGTCCAGATCGACCCCGCCGCCCTGCCCGGGATGCTTCGCTCGCGCGCGGTCGTCGAACAGCTCGCCTCGGGCGACGCGCCGGTCTACGCCGTCAACACCGGTGTCGGATTGCTGGCCGATGTCCGAGTCGCGCCGGACGAGCTCGAACAGCTCCAGCGCAACGTGGTCCGCTCTCACGCTTGCGGGGTCGGTCCACCGCTCGCCCGCGACGAGGTCCGCGGCATGATGCTCGTCCGCGCCAACGTCCTCGCCAAAGGATTTTCCGGCATCAGACCGGCAGTCGCGGAAGGCTTATGCGAATTGCTCAACCGCGGCGTAACGCCCGTGGTTCCTTCGCAAGGCAGCGTCGGCGCCTCAGGCGATCTTGCGCCGCTCGCCCACATCGCGCTCGTGCTCATCGGCGAGGGCGAAGCGGAATTCGATGGCGTCCGGCTCCCCGGCGGCGACGCGCTGCGCCGCGTGGGTCTGCAGCCCATCGTGCTCGCATCCAAAGAAGGAATTTCGCTGGTCAATGGCACGCAGGCGATGCTTTCCGTAGGCGGTCTTCAGCTTCTCGAAGCCGAGACATTGGCCGAATCGGCCGACCTGATCTGCGCTATGACCATCGACGGACTGCGCGGCACCCCGCGCGCGTTCGATCCGCGCATTCACGAGCTGCGGCCGTTCGCCGGCCAAGTCCGAAGCGCGGCGAACCTCGCACGGTACCTGGAAGGCAGCGAAATCCGTGAATCGCACATCACTTGCCGCCGCGTGCAGGATGCCTATTCGCTGCGCTGCGCCCCCCAAATCCACGGCGCGGTTCGCGACGCACTGGTCACCGCCCGCCGCGCGTTCGAAATCGAGCTCAACTCGGTGACCGACAATCCGCTGGTCATCGACGGTGAAATCTTCTCCGGAGGGAATTTTCATGGCGAGCCTCTCGCGCTGCAGCTCGACGCGCTGGCCGTCGCGCTCACCGTGCTTTCCGGCATCTCCGAGCGCCGCATCGACCGCCTGGTGAATCCTTCGCTGAACGAGGAGCTGCCGCCCTTTCTCGCCACGCACGCCGGTCTCGAATCCGGATTCATGATGCTGCAGGTGACGGCCGCGGCGCTGGTGGCCGAAAATCGCGTACTCGCGCATCCAGCTTCCACCGGCTCCATCACCACCAGTGGCAACAAGGAAGATTTCGTCAGCATGGGCATGACGTCAGCTATGAAGCTCAAGCAGGTGGTGCGCAATACACGCCATGTTCTGGCTATTGAGCTGCTAGCCGCCACGCGCGCGCTCGATTGCCTGCGTCCGCTCAAATCCAGCGTGATCATCGAACAGGCGCGCACCGCGCTAGCATCCATCAGCGCGCCATGGACGGCCGACCGCGCGCTCAGCGCCGACATCGAAGCCGTCAGCGCCTGGATCGCCTCAGGGAGTCTCAATCCGCAATAAACACATTGAATCCGGTCACAATGCGATAGCCCATGGCCTCATATAACGCCAATCCGGATGAAGTAGATTGCAGCACCGTGCGCAAAACCCCGCGCGTTTCCCGCGCCTGCTCGATCACGCGCCGCATGATGGCCTCGGCAAATCCCAGCCGCCGATGCTGCGGCAATGTCGCCACCGAATACAGCCCGATCACGTCGCCCGTGAGCACGGCCGCGGCGGTGGTCACCGCGCGCCCGTTCGAGTAGCCGACGTAGCCTTGAAACGTCCCCCTCCAGGCTCGCTCGGCCCCGTACACGGACATGCTCACCGAATGGGGAATCTCGAACGCCACCGACATCACTTCGGAGAACGCCGCGCGCGTGGCCTCATCGCCCACCGGCCGCACGTCGAGAGCAGGGAGAAAGCGAGTCGCCGGCTTCAGGCGCTCAGCATACATCCCCGGCGCTTCGGTCAGGTGGCGCAGCCCGTGACGCTTGAAGACGCGCGGCGCTTCGCGGCGCAGCGGCTGGCTCAAAAAGTCGTCGCATAGCCAGTAGGTCCAGCGCAGGCTGCGGGCCTCGTATTGATCGGCCGATAGCTCGATCAGCCGCGAGAGCTCTTGCGCATCGCCATCGATCGGCGCGGCCTGGAGCGCCGCATTGAACGCCGCATAATTCAGCCCGCAAAAAATCAACGAAAGGCCCGGCAGATCGCGGATCTCGGCGTCGGCGCGCGCCTGCCCGAAAAATCGCAGCGCTTCGAGCAGATTTCGCGCCACTGCGTCCGCTTCGTCCTTGGGCATTTGGCGATTAGAGCAGAATCGGCAGTCCTTCGTCAAACACGGGCCCGCTTAGGGCGGATGCTCGGCGCATGCGGCGAAGGCGTCAAGATCTCATCACGGTGACGAGAAAATGACACAGCGATCCATAGCGCTGTCAATGTGTTTTCAATGTCTTCCCAAGCTACAACAAAGATCGAACCGCTGGCCCCGCAATTGCTACCGCTATCATCGGGTAAACCGGATGGCGACGGTCCCCACGGAGCCAGCTTCCCCATGTTGACGGCACTCATCTTCGGCACACACGGCGAAACCACCTCGCAATTGCAGCAATTGTGCTCACTGACGCAGGATGTGTGTGTCTACCGCACCTTGGAGCGCTACCCGCAGTCGCATGAAAGCCTGCGCTTGCTGAACTCGTTCTCGCCCCAGTTAGTCTTCTTGGGGGCCGACGACGAAGCGGCCGCGCACGCCGTGGAGCACGATATCCGCAGCATCCAGCCTTCCACTGCCATCCTGGGCGTGTCGGCACACTCGAAACGTCTGGATATATTCGAATCCACCTTTGGCGGTTTTACGGTATGCCCCGTTCCATGCAGCCCGGACGACTTTCGCGCGGCCGTTTTTCAGGCGCTGGAATCGGTGGGCGGCAAGAAGAACGGCTCTGTATTTGCTTTTCAGCCGGCCAAAGCGGGCAGCGGCGCTACCACCACCGCCTTGTTTGTCTCGCACATTCTCTCCACGCTGGCCGAGAAGAGGGTCCTGGTTCTGGAATGCGACCTGCACGCCGGACCCATTTCGATGCTCTACAATCTCCGTCCTACGTACTCCATCATGGACGCGCTCGAAGACTCGCACCGGCTCACTGATGAGACGTGGAGCGAGATGGTGACGCACACCGGCGGCATTGACGTACTCTCCTCCGTCAGCCGCCTCGGTGTGCGTGAGGTTTCTCCGTGGGGCTACCAGCGGTTGCTGTCGTTCGTTCGCAGCCGCTACGACGTCATCATCGCGGACCTGCCGGAGGTGGTGGATAATGCCACCGAAGTGGTGGCCCGCGCGGCCCAGGCGGTCTTCATCGTCACTGCGCCGTCTGCTCCATCCTTATTCCTGGCCGCCCGCCGCCGCTATGATCTGGAAGCGCGCGGCGTCGGGACCGTCAAGGTCAAGTACGTCATCAATCGCAAAAGGGCGGACCAAGGCATTCCGCGCGAGGCTGGTTGGGTGATTGAGGCCGAAAAAATCGCCGCCATCCCAACGGAACCGGCTTTAGTCGACGCCTCCGAATTGAAAATGGAATCGGTCGATTCGGCCACCCTCGCTGAATATACGAAAATCGCTGAGTTCTGCTGTGGCCGCGCGCTGCTTCCCAAGCGCTCCGGCTTCCGCCGGTTCTGGCTGGAAGGCTGGCTGCGCGGGTCCCGCTCGCCCGAGCTCTATTCCACCGCCGCGCGCTGACGC
>JASIGB010000250.1:0-2531 GCA_030045355.1 Bryobacteraceae bacterium | reverse complement strand
GGCCGCGGTTTCGGCCTGATCGTACTCAAACGTGGGGACGCGCTTTAGCTTGCGCTCTTCCGGATAATGATAGAGATCGCCGCTGAGCACGATGGGGCCGGTCTTTTTCAGTTTCAGGAACAGCACCTGGTGGCCTGGCGTGTGCCCGGGCGCGAGCTTCATGATGACGGTCCCGTCGCCGAAGACGTCGTAATCATCGGTGGGAATCAGAATGGTCTTGCTGTTTTTGAGCGCGGAGTAATTCGCCGGATTCATCTTCGCATCCGGCAGCTTGGGGGCAAACATGGCGTCGCGTTCCACCTTGCGCGCCAGCCACGTCGCGCCCGGGAATTGGTTGGCGTTGGCGACATGGTCGTAATGATAATGCGAGAACGCCAGGTACTCGATGTCGGAGGGCGCATAGCCGATTTTTTCGAGCTGCGATTTCAGAGTTTCCGTGATGGTAGCATAGCCTTCGGTGGCCGATTTTTCGCCCGGCTTCAGCGCGCTGTCGGGCACCGCGCCCACGTCCCACATCAGCGTGCCTTTGGGGTGCACGATGAGGAAGCAAGCGACGGACATGTTGGTGGTGGCCAGGTCTTCTTTGTGGAAGCGGAAGCGTTCGGGGTCGGAGATGTTCAGGCTGCCGCAGTTGAAGACGTAGAGCCGCAGCGAGTTCGGCGGCGGGGGCGGATGGTGGGCGGCGCGGGCGGCCGATGGAGCAAGCCAAGACGCAAGGAAAATCGCGGCGGTCGCAGTAATGACGGCGGCATTTCGCAACATGTGGACCAATGATACTAATTTCGCCCAGCCGAGGGATCCTTGCGACAGGACCCGGACGGTTCCAAAATGGTTCCATGAACATCACGCTCAAGAATGTGCCGCCGAAAGTGCATAAGGCACTGAAACGGGCGGCGAAAGCGGAGGGGCGGAGCCTGAACGCCCACATTATCCAGAAGCTCGAGATGGAGGCCGCGCAGTTGGAACGGCGCCGGAAGCTTCCACAATTGATTCGAAAGCTGAATCAGTTCGCAGCTTCGCTACCTCCAATGGACGACAGCGCACCGATCATCCGGCGGGAAAGGGAGCGCAGAGAAAGACGACTGGCTGAGCCTTGAGCGAAGCCTTGGTGGTGGATTGCAGTGTCGCTGTTAAGTGGGCTTGGCCCGAGCCTGGCCGGCCTGAAGCCATGCGTCTACTGGAACAAGATAACGCGGGCGAGGTGCTTTTGGTGGCTCCCGATCTGCTGCTCACGGAGTTCGCTAGCGCGACGGCCAAGCGTTGCAGGCGCAAGCAGATCCTTGACCGGGAGGCGCGGGAGGCGTTTCACCTGCTCGAAGAGACGGCTCCAATGCTGTTCGAAACACAGCAACTCCTCGGAGGTGCGCTGGATTTGGCGCTGGAGCGTCACATGTCTCTTTGGGATTGCGTTTATCTGGCACTCGCCATTGAGCTCGACTGCCCCATGATCACGGCTGACCGCCGGCTTTTCCGCGGACATGCGCCGCGCCATCCAGCGATCCGGCTGCTGCATTAGGACAGCCGCTCGGCGGCTTCGGGCCAGGAGCCATCGAGAAAAGCGCGAATCGAGGCGAAGACCAGGTCCGGCGCTTCGATCCAAGGCGCGTGAGCGGCATCGGGAACGGTGAGCAGCCGGGCGTTCGGTAGTAGAGCGGCCCAGTCCCGACCTCCGCCGTAAGGTGCGTTGCGGTCCTTGGTCCCATGGACGGTCAGCACCGGAGCCGTCGCCTTGGCGAAATCCTCCGCGGTGAGATGGAGGCGCTGGATGGAAGGGGCGACGTGCTGCAACCAATAGTGCATAAAGTTGCGCTCGTTGGGAAGATCGCAACGGCTCCAATCGATGCGGCCGGCATCGGCGGGATTGACGACGCAAATGGCGCGGAGCACGGACCAGAACTTGCGGCACGCGGTTTCTGGATCGGGTTCAGGCGGCGCGCTTCTTATGCGCGCTAGCTCAGCCATGGTTTCGGTGAAGACATCGTCCCTGTAGGCGAGCTCGGGCGGGTACTGTTTCGCGGCATCCGGCTTTTCCGGGCCAAGCTGAACCACGCGCCGCACGTGCGCCGGGTACTTTATCGCATACAGGGCGACCATGAGGCCGATGTAAGAATGGCCGACGAGATCCACGCGATCGGCGCCCGGGTCCATTGAGCAGAAGTAGCGGCGGACGGCGTCCAGGTCGTCGACGTCCTGCTCGATGCCGCGAGCCAGCTTCGAAGGGTCCGTGACAGTGTCGGAGCGCCCGCGATTGCGAACGTCATAGAAGACCACGGTGGCGTCGTCGGCCAGGAATTGAAAGTCCGTCATCAAGTACAAACCATTTGGCACCAGCACCGTGCGCGATCCAGTACCAAGCTTTGCGTAATACAACCGCACACCGTCATCGAGGATGATCATGCCCGTGGTGTAACATTTCGTTGCCCGCACCGCTGGCCCTGGTATTATGAAAGCGGAGGTTTTTGCATGGGTCCCGTGGGTGTGCAGGAGATGGTGGTCATTTTCCTGGTCGCCCTTGTCTTGTTCGGCCCTAA
>JASIGB010000249.1:0-5820 GCA_030045355.1 Bryobacteraceae bacterium | reverse complement strand
CGAAATTTTCTGGGTCAGGGCAAGCGAATTGTGGAGGTGCATGCGCACGCGGTCCCGCTGCCGGCGCCGGCCGAGACAATTTTCCGCAATTTGTTTTCGCGCGAGCGCTACGCGTTCTGGCTGGACAGCTCCCTCGTCGCGCCGGAAAGTCGGTTTTCCTACATGGGAGCGGCGAGCGAGGCGATCCGCTATCGTGTGGGCGAATCCGAGAAGCTATTTGACGCGTTGGATCGCGAGCTGCGCGGTGTCGAAGTTCATGCCCCGGAAGTGCCGTTCGATTTTCTCGGCGGCTACGTGGGTTATTTCGGTTATGAGCTGAAGGCGGATTGCGGCTCGCCGAACCGGCATCGGTCCGAACTGCCGGATGCCATTCTGCTGCGCGTCGATCGCTTTCTCGCGATCGACCACCTTGAGAATCGGCTGTGGATCGTCTCTTGTCACGAACCGGACCATTGCACAGAAAAGTGCCTACAGTCGCTAAGAGCGGATGCGCCGAGGTCCGAGGAAGGCGCAGCGACCCCCGAATTCACGCTCCAAACGGAGCGTGAACCCTACCTTCGCCTCATCGCCGAATGTCAAGCCCGCATCGCCGCAGGCGAAAGCTACGAGATCTGTCTTACCAACCAGGTTCGCGTGGACACGGACATCGCGCCGCTCGATTATTACGAGAGGCTGCGCCAATTGAATCCGGCCCCGCACTCGGCGTACCTGCACCTCGATGACATCGACGTGGCCTGCTCCTCGCCCGAGCGCTTCCTGCGCGTGGATGCCGCGGGCAACGTCGAATCGCGGCCCATCAAGGGGACCAGCCGCAGGGGCTCGACTCCGGAAGAAGATGCCGAGTTCAGCGCCGCGCTCGAGGCGAGCGAAAAAAATCGCGCCGAGAATCTGATGATCGTCGATCTCACGCGCAACGATCTTTCACGCGTTTGCCTTCCAGCGAGCGTACATGTCCCGCGCATGATGGAAGTGGAAGCGTACTCGACTGTCCATCAACTGGTGAGCACCATCGGCGGACGCCTGGCGCGCGGAGCGAACGCGATCGATTGCCTGCGCGCGGCGTTCCCCGGCGGCTCCATGACCGGCGCGCCCAAGCTGCGCACGCTCGAAATTCTCGACGAACTGGAACCGCAGGCGCGCGGAATCTACTCCGGCAGTATCGGTTATCTCGGGTATAACGGCGCGGCGGACCTGAATATCGTCATTCGCACGGCCGTGTTTCATCAGGGGGTCGCCACGATCGGCGCCGGTGGGGCCATTGTCTGGCAATCGCGCCCCGAAGATGAATGGGACGAGATGCTGCTCAAAGCGCAAGCGCTACTGCGCGCATTTTCGCGCAAGTTATCATGAATGCTATGTCCACCGTTTTTCCGGTTGCCCCCGTAGAGGAAAGCAATGAAACGAGCGTGCTGGACCGCGTGCGCGCGCTCGAAAACGAATACCTGCTGCAGAATTACGCCCGCTATCCGCTGCTGCTCGATCGCGGCAAGGGCTGCTACGTCTACGATCCGGCAGGCAAACGCTATCTCGATTTCATCACCGGCATTGGTGTCAACGCGCTGGGCCATGCGCATCCGCGGCTGGTGAAGGTGATTCGCGAGCAGGCCGGCCGCCTGCTGCACTCGTCGAATCTTTACTACCACGCCTATCAGGGCCCGCTCGCCGAACGGCTGGCCAAGGCCAGCGGCCTGCATCGCACATTTTTCTGCAACTCCGGCGCCGAGAGCATGGAAGGCGCGCTGAAAATGGTCCGCGGGCACGGCCACCAAATCAATCCCGAAAAGTACGAGATCGTCGCGCTGCACAATTCGTTTCATGGGCGGACGCTCGGCGCGCTGTCCATCACGGGACAGGAAAAGTACCGGCGCGATTTTGAGCCGCTGCTTCCCGGTGCGCGGTTTGTCGAGCCCAACGACGAAGTGGCGCTGGAACAGGTGGTGAACGAGCGCACCGCGGGCATCGTCATCGAGTGGATTCAGGGCGAAGGCGGCATCTTTCCCATGTCGCTCGAATACGTGCGCAAGGCGCGCGAGCTGGCCGACCGTTACGACGCGTTGCTGGTCTTCGACGAGATCCAGTGCGGCGTGGGGCGCACGGGGAAGCATTTCGCGTATCAGCTCGCCGACCCGGTGGTGCTGCCGGATATCATGACGGCGGCGAAACCCCTGGCTTGCGGCATTCCGCTGGGCGTGATCGTGGCCAACGATCGCGCGGCCCAGGCCATCGGTTCCGGCATGCATGGATCCACGTTCGGCGGCGGACCGCTGGCCTGCCGCGTGGCCCTGGAGTTCATGGACATCCTGGATGGGCTTCTGCCGCACATCGACAAAATGGGCCATTATTTTCGCGCCAGGCTGGACGACCTGCAGAAACAGTTTCCGTTCATCCGCGAAGTGCGCGGCCAGGGGCTCATGATTGGCGCCGATTTGACGTTCTCCGGCAAGCAGCTCGTTTTGGATGCGATGGAACAGGGCCTGCTGATGAACTGCACGCACGAGACTGTGCTGCGCTTCCTGCCGCCGTATATCGTGACCGAGAAAGAGATCGATCGCGCGGTGGCGATCCTCAAGCGCGTGTTCCACGCCGCCGTCAAACGCGGCGCGGCGAATTGAGCGGCGCTTCTT
Organism: Bryobacteraceae bacterium; assembly: GCA_030045355.1. Taxonomy (GTDB): domain Bacteria; phylum Acidobacteriota; class Terriglobia; order Bryobacterales; family Bryobacteraceae; genus Palsa-89. Next base: position 3,196 of record JASIGB010000249.1, on the reverse strand, counting down.
GGGCGGCTCATCGAGCAATCCCCGCACGGGCGAGTGGGACGAGCGCTATCGGGCGGGCCAACAGGTTTTTCGCGATCCCGCGCCGCTGGTGGTTGAATTCACGCGCGATTTAACGCCGAGCGTGGCGCTCGATTTGGCGTGCGGACCCGGCCGGAATGCACTATATCTGGCCGAGCGCGGATGGCGAGTCACAGCAGTGGACGGTTCGCGCATCGCCATCGATTTGCTGCTCGCGCGTGCCCGCGAACGGAACCTGGCCATTGAGGCGCGAGTTGCGGATCTTGAATCGGACGAATTCCAGGCGCCCGGCGAATCGTTCGACTTAGTTCTATCCTGCTATTTTTTCGAACGCCCATTAATCCCGTTGATAAAACAGACATTGCGGCCCGGCGGAGTCTTGATCCTGATCGCGCATGTGGCCGATGCCGATCACCTTCATGACGATCAGGCGCAAGGCACATCCAAGCGAGCTTTTTCGGGAGAATTGCTAAAGCTCTTCCACGACTGGCGCATCCTGCACTATCGCGAAGGGAAGCCGGGGGAAAGCTGTCATCGCCGCGCCGTAGCCGAGCTGGTGGCGCAAAAGCCCGGTGTAGAATCAGGTTCGCGAAATTGAGGAGTGCTGGGAGGAAGTTCGGATGGGGCTCTCGATGGCACGGGGCCCCGGGGTTGGATCCGGACCACCAACCCAGCACGGCAGACTGTTAGCAGTTGTGGGTCCACTGACGGAGAGCCGTGAAGTGTAACAGGGCGAGTAAGCCCGTGGCTTGGCCGACTATCCGGAAAGATAGCGTCGCATCCAAGCGGATAGTCGACTTACTGCCTGAAATCGGACAACTGGAAGATGCTCTCCAGTTCCACGCCGAACTTCTCGCGCAGCATTTCCCGGGCGCCGGCCTCGCGGTCGATCAAACACACCGCGCCCAGCACTAGCATGCCCGCCGACCGCGCGTTCTCAATCGCGAGCGCGGTGGAATCGCCCGTCGTGCAGACGTCGTCCAAGATCACCACCTTGCGGCCTTCCACCGCATCCAGACCCTCGATCATCTTTTGCATGCCATGGGCCTTTCGCTCTTTGCGGACGACGAAGCAGGCGACGATGCGGCCGCTGGCCAGGCTCTCCCGCGCAATGGCGAAGGCGATGGGATCGGCGCCTAAGGTCAAGCCGCCCACGGCCTCCGGCGACCAGCTTTTCTCTGCGATCTTGCGCAGGAACAGGCGGCCGATCAGGGGCATGGCCGTGGGATTGTAGGTGGTCAAGCGACAATCGACGTACACGTCGCTGGTTTTGCCGGATGCGAGCGTGAACTGGCCGAAGCGCACGGATTTGGTCTTGAGGATCTGGTGGAGCTCGGCGCGATCCTGGCTGGGGATCGGAGAGGTGGCATCGGCCATGTTTGCTAACTGCGCCAATATGATTCCGGCGCAAAATCGCGACGGTCGCAGAAGTGATTCGCTTCGTGGCGATGAAGGGCAAGCCGCGCTTGTTCGGCGGCCTCCGATGCGCGCCGGCAGTTGCGGCGAAGCAAGTCGAAATCCGCGTTCAACTCAAGGCCGATCAGCTCGACGAGCTTCGAAACCGTTTCTGAATACCGGAAGGTGGCGTCCCGGTAGTCGATGAGCAAATGCTGGCGTTCAGGGCAAATCAACTTCTTAAGGGGACATCATACCACCGTAACCGCTATGACGAACGATTGGACCGGCGGGGGAATGTCAAGGTTGCGCTGGGGCGAGAGTGATATCAGCGTGGTCACAAAAGTGATTACCTTCGTGCCGGACTAACGCCACGCGTGCTCGCTCGGAGGCGTCCCACGCTTCTCTCGCCTTGCGTCGCGTGAGTTCGATATCGCCTTTTAGTTCAAGGCCCGCAAGCTCGACCAAATCCGTAACCCGCTCGGAATATTGATGAACGGCCCCCCGGTAGGCGATTAGCAATCGTGCGCGTTCAGGGCAAAGCATTTGCGATAGGGACTCCACCGGGAGGGGGAGTGTTACAAAAAATCGGCACGCGTGCGGTAGTGGTATAATTATTCACGTCGATGCATAAATATTCCGTGGGGGTCGTTGGCTTCTCCGGCTACAGTGGCGCCGAGCTGGTCCGTCTACTCGGGGCGCACCCGCATGCCGAGCCGGTCCTCCTTCAGCACCGGCGGGATCAGGAAACCCGGCCGACGCCGATCAATCAGCCTCAGCCCCGTCACGCGCCCTGCACTCCTGAGGCGGTGCGCGGCGAAGGCATCGCGCTGGTTTTCCTCGCCACGCCGCCCGAAGTCTCCATGGAGCTTGCGCCGGCGATGCTCGATGCCAGCGCGAAGGTGGTGGATTTGAGCGGGGCTTTTCGCCTGCGCGACGCCGCCACGTACGCGCGCTGGTACAAGCAGGAACACACCGCGCCGGATCTGCTGGCCGAAGCCGTCTACGGTCTGCCCGAGTTCTGCCGCCAGCGAATCCGTGCCGCTCGCCTGATCGCGAATCCCGGGTGCTACCCCACGGCCGCCAATCTCGCGATTCAGCCGCTGGTCGCCAGCGGCATCGTCAACCGCTCCATCGGGATCGTGTGCGACGCGAAGTCCGGCGTCAGCGGCGCGGGCCGCAAGCCGACGCTCAAGACCAGCTTCTCGGAAGTCACGGAAAACTTCTCGGCCTACTCGGTGCTCGATCACCGGCACGTCGCCGAAGTCCTGATGGTATCGGGCCTGGACGAACCCGAGCTCAGCTTCACGGCGCATCTGCTGCCCATCCATCGCGGCATTCTCGAAACCATTTACGTGCGCACGCGCAACATCGCATCCGCGCAGGAGCTTCTCGACGTCTACCTGCGCCAATACGCCAGCGAAGCCTTCGTGCGCCTCTATGAGCCGGGTGGTCTTCCCGACATCGCCGCGGTGCATGGCACCAATTTCTGCGACATCGGGTTCAAGTTCGACGCCGCGAGCGGGCGCGCCGTCATCGTCAGCGCGATCGACAATCTCGTAAAAGGCGCAGCCGGACAGGCGATTCACAACATGAATCTCATGCTGGGGCTCGCCGAAACGGAAGGCTTACTGTGAAAGTGCTCATCAAGCTGGGCGGCACATTGCTCGATGCGGCCGAATCGCGCGCGCGACTGGCCGGGGAAATCGCGGCGGCCGCGGGCGCGGGACATCAGACCGTTGTCGTTCACGGCGGCGGCAAGCAGATGACGCGCTATCTAGCC
>JASIGB010000248.1:0-2650 GCA_030045355.1 Bryobacteraceae bacterium | reverse complement strand
CTCCGACTAAAGCGAAAATCGTCGAAACTTGCGCATTCGGAACCAACTGCAGAATATCCTCCGCCGTCACCTTCCGCGCGCCGCCCGTATACAGCCGCAGCTTCTCGATCTCATTGGCGATCCGGCCTGCATCGGACGCAAGCGACTCCACCAGCAGCCCAATCTCCGCCAGGCCAATCTGCAACCCCGCCTCCTTCGCCAGATCCTGCGCCAGCCGCCGCGCCGATTCCACCGTGTACGGCCGCAGTTCCACGACGTCCGGAATGCCCGAGTAGAATTTCTGCACCCGCTCCAGCTTGGCGCGATCGTCGCCTTCGAAATCGTAGCGGCTGGCTTCGAACACCAGCACCGTCCCGGGCGTGGGGTGTTTCAAGTACGACGCCAGATCTTCGGCCGCGGAGTTTTCCTCGTCGTTTGCAGCTCGCCCGCGCGGAAGCGCCGCCTCGGCGCCCGAAACCCAAATCACGCGATTGGCCGCAAACAACGAAAGCGACCGCGCGTCGTCCAGGATCGCGGCGAGCGTCGTCTCTTCCAGTTCGTGCCGGCTCAGACCGCTCTCGCGATCCTCCCCCGCAAGCACTTTCTCCACCAGCGCTCGGCGGCATGCGCCGAGCTGGTACACTTCCGGGCCCAGGAACAAATACACCGCGGCCGGCGGGGACTTCTGGATGCGTTGCAAAAACTGTTCGGGGCTCAAGGCTTTATCTATTAAGATCCGCTCAGAAATTATCCAGAATCGAACTCACCAGATCGCGCGCCACGTCCTTACTGAGCCGTTGCACCGCCGAAGTGCTCTCATCGAAATACTGATAGTTGTTCGTCACCGACGCTTCATAGCGTTCGTGCATCTCATACAACGGCCGCGTGAACAGCACTTTTCCGGTGGAGCGGTCCGTCAGGGTCACCGCCAGCCTGACGATCACTTGCAGCGCGCTGGTGCGGCCATTGGTTTGATCGATCAACGTCGGGTACGCTGCGTAATTCAGAACCGTCCCGTGCAGCACCGCGTCGGCCTGAGTGGGATCGCTGATGATCTCATACTTGGTGCGCGAGATAAACTCGCGGCCGATGTCCTCGGGCAGCAGATCCGTTAGCTTATAGCGGATGGTGGCGTTGTCGAATGGCGGCACGGCGATCGTGCGGATGGTCTTCGGCAGCTCGCTGCGTGTGCCAGCCACGTGATACCCGCAGCCGGCCAGCCCCACCGCCGCACCTAGAACCACGCGAGCGAGCCACGCCCGCGCCTTACCGCAGTACTTCACGCACAACCTCCTCGGCGTTTTCCGCCACGATTTGCAGATTATCCGCCGCCATCCAGAACCACCACGCGCGCGGATGATTGCGGTCTTGCGCGATGGAGCCCACCGTGATGCCGCTCTGCCCGGCGACGCCCACATTGGTCGGCGGCTCGTGATCGCGCGTGCGCACGTCGATGTGGCTCGATCCCAGCGCCTGGAAGATCGCATCCATTCCCGGGTTCTCTTCAAATTCTACCCAGGCCGAGACGCTGTAGCCATGGAACACCGGCGCCTGGATCAGCCGCAGAGACGGCATGGGCGCGCCGGAAGCCGCGAGCAGGCTGGCCAAATGCCGGTCGATCTTCCCCTCGATCTCCTCGAGCGATTGCGGTGCTTCGGACCCGTATTGCGACAGCATGCTGAAAGCGGCCTGCGCGTCGAAAATTTCCTTCGGCAGCGGCTTGAACGACAGCAGCGCCACGGTCTGCTTTTGCAGCTCGTCGATGCCCGCTCTGCCCCGCTCGCTCACCGGCTCGAAAATTTCAACGACGGCCCTAAGAATCGCTCGCGCTTTTTGAAGATGCGTCACGAGCAGGGCGATCGCGATCGCAGCCGGATGCGCGATGGTTTGGACTTTGGCCTTAGCCTCAAAACCAGGAGCTTCCACCATCGGCGCACGCAGGCACGATTCGGCCAAATCTTCGAGAGCCCCGCTGATATCGATCGCCACCGGCCCGGGCTTCGCCTCGCGAATCTTTTCGTACGCCGCGCGGCTGGTCTGGGCGTCTGCTGCCAGGATCAGCACCTTCGCGCTAGCCAGATCGGCGGATTGGAATGGCTGCATCACCACCGGCTCGTCTTTGTTCCGGGCGAGGATGGTTTGGCCGAACGCGCTCGCGTTTTCGGGGTCCGGCGACGCGATGAGCTGCGTGTCGAGCTTCCGCGCCTCCAACAGCTCATGAATCTCTTTCCCCACCAGCGTCTCGCCGCCGACGATGGCGATCGACGTCTTACTGCGGTGCGCATGCATCAACTTGCCTGATGCTCCGGTTGCGGCGCCGGTGGATGTGGCCGGAATTTGCGCCGGATGATGCCCGCGCCGCGAATCACGATGCCGGTGGAAACGTAGATCACCGCCAGCGTCAGCAGCACCGGTTCCGAGTAATTCCAGATTCCGTAAATGATGATGCCGAACAGAATCACGATCAGCGGCGAGCGCGGGCCGCGCAGATTCACTTCCTTGAAGCTGGGATAGCGCCAGGTGCTAACCATCAGAAACGCGAGCAGCGCCAGCAGCGCCAGCCACAGGGCCGAGAGGATCCACCATTGCACCGGCACGCTGTCGCTGGCATACACCACCGCCGCCACCAGTCCGGCAGACGCCGGAATCGGCAATCCGACGAAATATTTGC
>JASIGB010000247.1:0-2676 GCA_030045355.1 Bryobacteraceae bacterium | reverse complement strand
ACCATCATGCCGGCGAACAATCTTCCGGCCGAGCAAGTGCGCGCGATCATCACCTTCCTGCGCTCCACCGTTGTCGCGGCCCGCGCGCCTATCACGGGCAACCGCGAGTACGGCGAGAAATTCTTCTGGAATGCGGGCAAATGCGGGGATTGTCACATGGTGAATGGCAAAGGCGGCGTTTTCGGCCCCGACCTGTCGCAAATCGGCGGCGCACGCACGATGGAATATCTCAACGCTAAGCTACGCGATCCAAGCAAAGACATCACCACCGGCCTCAGAGAGCCTAACGCCGACTATAATGTGCCGATCTTGAATGACAGCGTGACGGTTGTCACGCTGCAAGGCCAGCGCATCACCGGTGTTGCCAGGAATGAAGACACATTTTCTCTGCAAATGATGGGTTCGGATAACCAGCTCCACCTGTTTCTCAAGAAGGATTTGAAGGAAGTGATCCATGAGCGGAAATCGCCAATGCCGGCCTATCCCAGTCAGGTGCTGGGCAATGCCGCGCTGAAGGACCTGCTGGCTTACCTGGCGAGTCTGGAATAGTTGCGATGGAAAAACGCCCACAAAAAATGAGCCGCCCAAAGATTGCCGTTCTCTTAGTGGCGTCATTCGCCGCGATGCAGCCGCTCTGGCCACAGGCTGCTTCCCAAGATGCAGCCGACTGGCTCACCTATTCGGGCAATAAAGCAGGCTGGCAGTACAGCGCGCTGGACCAGGTCAACACTTCGAACGTAGGGAATCTCGCGCCGCAGTGGGTTTTTCAAACCGGCGACCTCGGCAAATTCGAGACCATGCCCCTGGTAGTGAACGGCGTGATGTACGGCACGGCCCAGAACAACCGTGCCTTCGCATTGGACGCCCGCACCGGCAAAGCCATCTGGCGATATGCGCGCGCGCTGCCATCCGACCTTCGCGCCTGCTGCGGGAACGTAAATCGCGGCTTCGCGATTCTCGGCAACAAATTATTCATGGCCACGCTGGACGCCCATGTCATGGCGATGGATACCAGAACCGGCAATGTCCTGTGGGATGTGAAGTCTGCAAATTACAAGGAAGGCTACAGTTTCACTGTTGCCCCGTTGGTCGTCAAAGATAAGGTGATCGTTGGCGTTTCCGGCGGTGAGTTTCCAATTCGCGGCTTCATCGACGCATACGATGCAGCTACTGGAAAGCTCGCGTGGCGCTTTTACACCATCCCTGGTCCCGGCGAACCGGGCCACGAGACCTGGTCGGGCGATTCCTGGAAGGTGGGTGGAGCGCCGGCCTGGATGACGGGAGCTTATGACCCCGGCCTGAACCTGATCTTCTGGGGCATCGGCAATCCCGCGCCCAGCAACAATGGCGGACAGCGCGAGGGCGACAATCTCTACAGCAATTCCATGGTGGCTCTGGACGCCGATACAGGAAAGTTGAAATGGCACTTCCAATTCACCCCGCATGACATGTTCGACTATGATTCCACCCAGACTCCAGTGTTGATCGATGCCGTTTGGAAGGGCCAGCCTCGCAAGCTGCTGCTGCAAGCAGACCGCAATGCTTTCTTCTACGCGCTGGATCGCACCACCGGCGAGTTCCTGTTCGCCAAGCCCTTCGCCGGACAGAATTGGGCCAAAGAAATCGGCCCGGATGGCAGGCCGGTTCGCATACCCGGGATGGTTCCTACGCCCGAAGGAATCAAGATCTGCCCCGGATGGGCGGGTGGTGTCAACTGGTATCCGCCTTCTTATAGCCCCGAAACCGGGCTATTCTATGTGAACGCACGCGAGAATTCTTGCACGCTGTTCGGCGCCAAGGACGAGAAGCCTGTCTCCGGCCGCTATTTTTACGGCAGCACCCAAGCAGACCCTGTGAACGAAAAGGACTGGGGCGCCGTACGAGCCATCAATCCGCTGACCGGCGATATCAACTGGGAGTTCAAGCTGTATTCCGCGGGCTGGAGCGGAGTTCTTTCCACCGCCGGCGGATTGGTTTTCGTTGGCGATAACGAAGGCAATCTGCTGGCCCTCAACGCCGGCAACGGGAAATTACTGTGGCATTTTCAAATGGGATCGCCTGTTTTCGCCTCGCCTATGACCTACTCTGTTGATGGAAAACAATACATCGTTATTCCCGCCGGAAGCGCTCTCTTCGCCTTTGGCTTGCAGGGCGGGAGCCGCTGATTTATCCACCTCGCGGATAGTTGCATGTTGCGCAACAAAAGTCGCGCGTCCTCGTATTGCAATCCCTTCCGGTGTAGAATACTCGAAACCAAACCATCATGAGCATAATCCGCAGACTCGGTCCTCCCATCGTCCCGCAGATCGCGGTCTTGACCTTGCTCGTGACTGCCACTTCTGCGAGCGGCCCAGGTTCGGTGCCGATTCCCACGGTGGAAGGACCGATTTCGATCACAGCCACTTCGCACATCTGGAACGGAGCTGAGTGGCAATGGGTGCCGATCCACCTTGCCAAGTACGGCTACGTTGAGGAGGAATATTACGTTAGCGGAGTCGCCAATGTGTACGAGGTGGTGCCCAATAGCGATTATCAGGTCAAAGCCCTTCGCTCCGGACCTTACAACACTCGCATCACAGTTCGACGTCCGATAAATATGCGCCAGTGGTCGGGGCGCGTAGCGGTAGAAATCATCAACATGTCCGCCGGTTATGACTGGACTGCCAACTGGGCCGC
>JASIGB010000246.1:0-3669 GCA_030045355.1 Bryobacteraceae bacterium | reverse complement strand
CAGGGACAAAACCATAGAAGGCACCCATCTGCTTGTCGCGTCGGGTCGCGCCCCCAACACCGAGGGTCTCGGCCTGGAACTGGCCGGGGTCGAGTTGACCAGGGAAGGGTATGTGAAGGTCAATGAGCGGCTGGAGACGACCGCGCCCGGAGTGTGGGCAGTAGGCGATGTAACGGGCGGACCGATGTTCACGCACATCAGTTTTGACGATTTCCGGGTGGTCCGCGACAACATCAAGGGTGGGAACCATGTTACGACGAGCCGGCAAGTGCCGTTCTGTATGTTCACCGACCCAGAGTTGGCTCGCGTCGGTCTGAGCGAGAGACAGGCTCGGGATCGGGGCATCGCGTACCGGTTGTTCAAAATCCCCATGCAAGCAGTGCTGCGAGCGCACACGCTGTCTGAGACTCGAGGATTCCTCAAAGCGCTGGTGGAGATCGATGGCGACCGAATCCTCGGGTTTACCGCCTTCGGAGTGGATGGAGGGGAAATAATGTCCGCGATTCAGATTGCAATGCTTGCGGAACTGCCTTATACCAAATTGCGCGATGCGGTTCTGACGCACCCGACGTTAATGGAGGGCCTCATCTCGCTGTTTGCTTCCGCACCATCCGTGGTTGCGCGGACGGCTGACGCAGCCTGACGAAAGACGGATTCACGGAGAAGCGGAGGATGTGTCTTCGACTAGCGATCGGGCAGGAGAAGGCCGATTGGTGCTCGATCTCAGGAGCTCATTCTCATTGAATCTCGAAGCGAAGGAAAGGGGCCTTAATTGTGGCAAGTGGAGCTAGCGTGCGCGCTATGTATGAGATTCAGAAACAGTCACAATACGGCTCCTACATCTATCTCGATGAGCTCGAATTGTCGCAGAGCCATCGAGAAATGCGGAACGAATTTGAAGGCATCGTGGGGTCGAGCCAGGCCCTACGTGGGGTGCTGGAACAAGTTAGGACAGTCGCACCTGCCGATTCCACGGTGCTCATCGAAGGGGAAACTGGTACCGGCAAAGAACTCATCGCAAATGCGATTCACGCCCACAGCCCACGCCGAAATCGCCCCTTTATCAAGCTCAACTGCGCGGCGATCCCTCTGGACCTTCTGGAGAGTGAACTCTTCGGTCACGAAAAGGGCGCTTTCACCGGCGCCGTAATGCAGAAGTTGGGTCGTTTCGAGATGGCGGACGGCGGCACGCTCTTCCTGGATGAGATCGGCGACATTTCTCTCCATTTGCAGACCAAGTTGCTGCGAGTACTGCAGGAACAGGCGTTCGAGCGGCTGGGCAGCACGCACACGCGGCAAGTGGATGTCCGCATTGTCGCGGCGACAAATCAGGACCTCGCAGACTTGGTTTCGAGTAAGCAGTTTCGAATGGACCTTTATTACCGGCTTAATGTTTTTCCGATCGCCCTTCCCCCGCTGCGCCAGCGATTGGAAGACATTCCTGTGCTGACAGCCCATTTTGTTCACAAATACGCTAACCGCATGTCCAAGCAGATCTCTAGGATTACGAACGACGGGCTGGATACTCTGATGGGCCACTTGTGGCCTGGAAACATCCGAGAGCTACAGAATTTCATCGAGCGCGCGGTAATTCTGACGAATAGCGACGTATTGCACCTGCCACCGCTGCGGCCCGCCATGCCGGGTCAGGCGGAGCCAGTGACCTTGGCGGAAGCGGAGCGGGATCACATATTGAAAGCGCTCCAGGACAGCGACTGGGTGGTCGGCGGCAAATATGGCGCCGCCGCGCGTTTGGGCGTGAAAAGAACGACGTTGCTCGACAAGATGCGTAGAGGCGGGCTCTACCGTGAGATGAGCCACCGATGCCTTTAGGAAGTGTGAGAGGTTCGCGGCTTGCTGCCATGGACGACGCCGGTATCGACGTAAACGGACCGAACTGAATCTGTCAGAAAGAAGGGATGAAATGATGCTCCTCACCAGTGTTCTCTTGTTCGCGGCTACCGCTCTCGCCCAGTCGTCTGATCGCTTGCCGGTGACTGACGCGCAGAAGATCGCCGACGCATTGCGCGCCGGTCCCGAATTCATCACCAAAATGAATCGGGTCGGCATCTCGTACATGTACGTGGGTGCATGGGTGAAGTCGGCGAAAAACCCTTCTGGCCTGGAGCATCACGTCGGTCCGCACCTAATGATTGTCAGTCCTCATCACGAAGACTTCCAAGGGCTCAATCGCGACGGATCAAATGGCATGCCCTACGTGGCGCATCTACCAGGCCATGCGGAGCTATATCTGGTGATGGCAATTCGCGAGTGGGACGAACCGTAATTCCTGAGCGGGTGCGATTCGGTACGAAGAGGTTGATGGGCGAGAACATGATACAAACAGTTCGCGATAGCTTTCTCGATGGGAACCGCAGCCAGAACGTGGAATCATCAGCGCCGCACCTCTGGGCTGTGCTCCTGGCAGGCGGCGACGGAGTTCGGTTGCGAGATCTGACGCGAAGGATCGCAGGCGATTCCAGACCCAAACAATTCTGTCGAATCATCCGCGGCGAGAGTCTGTTTCGCCAGACGCGCACTCGGGTTGACCCTGTCTTCCTGCGCGATCGACAGGTATTCGTGTTTTCTCGCGTCCACGAAAGATATTATGCTGAGGATTTAAGCGACGCGGGCGATTCCCGCGTTATCGAACAGCCCGCGAATCGAGGCACCGGGATCGCGATTATTACGGCGCTTCTTCATGTCTTGCAACGTGATCCTTACGCTGTGGTCACGTTCTTCCCTTGTGACCATTTTTATTCCGATGACGACTCGTTTCGCTTAACGATCCGAGCTGCGGTGGAATGCGCGGAGCAGAATTCCGAGTCGATTGTCCTCGTTGGAGCCGCAGCCGAGTATCCCGAAGTCGATTATGGATGGATTGAACCCGGCGTGGTTGTCTCGGAGTGTGTGGTTGGCCCGCTTGCGCGCGTTACTCGATTTTGGGAGAAGCCTCCGTTGCATCAAGCCCGTGCCCTTTTGCGCCGGGGCTGCCTTTGGAACACTTTCATTACAGTCGGCCGCGCGACGACATTCTTTGAGATCTTGTGTTCGCAAGTTCCCGAGGCAGCGCTTGCCATATCGCGGGCTATGACAAACGACACTCTCGATATCGCGTACCCTGCATTAGACACGGTGGACTTTTCACGGGATGTTTTAGCGAGCCTGCCGCATAGACTCTTAGTTCTGCGTGACCGAACGTCCGGTTGGGCTGACCTTGGGAGCCCAGCTCGAGTCCACGATACGCTGAGTCGCCACGGCATTCAGCCGGAATGGGCGGGTGAGCAAAACTCCGTCTTTGATCACTAATAAGCGCGGAAGCGAAATGGATTAAGAGATTAAGCACACAAAGGAGAACATCATGCAAGCACTTCGAGACAATTATTTGACTGCCTACCGCAACCTGAAGCTGACCCGAGACGCGGAAGGCGTCCTCGTCGTCCAATTCCATAGCAACGGAGGGCCGCTCACATTCACGGCAGACGCCCATACGGAGGTTGTCGATGCGTTCTACCGGATTTCACAAGATCGAGCGAATAAGATCGTAATACTCACGGGGGCGGGAGGAGACTTCATGATCGGGGTGGATTGGTCGTCTTTCACCAACGTTTCCGATCCCGGCGTATGGAGTCAGATCCATGACGAAGGCGTTCAGGTCTTGGAAAACAT
>JASIGB010000245.1:0-4766 GCA_030045355.1 Bryobacteraceae bacterium | reverse complement strand
ACGCAAAATATCCGATGTACTTGTTAGGCGAAATGACGTGGAGAAAATATGCCAGCACGGCATAAAACACGAAAATCGTGAAATCCATTCCCAGCAATTCCGTGAGCCACAAACCGATCTGGTAGCGCTGGTAGCCGTTCAATGCCTGCATCAGAAGGCCCGCCAGCATCGCGACGCAGACGATCGCGAAGATGGCGAACAATAGCGCCGCGAGCTTGGAGGCATAGCTCGGCCAATCTGGATGCGGCGTCGCGTCTTCGATTTCGTCCATGCGCGCGTCGCGCTCCTTCCAGATCAGGACGCCCGCGTAGTAGGTGATCATGGCCAGCAAAAACAGGTACAGCGTGCCCTGAATCACTTCGATCAGCCGGTACGTCACCGGGAAAAACGTGTTGCCGTAACCTTCCGATTGGCTCAGGATGATGCTTGGAATCGTATTCAGCAGCGCGGCGCAGGTGATCACGATAAACGACGTCGATTTCGCCAGGCCGAGGAATTCCACCCGGAATCCGTTCCAAAGCTGCGCCCACTGCGCCCCAAGTCCCAAGGATTGATGTAATTCAGGCAGCACCACGGCCGCCGCGCGAGGCTGTTCTTCCGCTGACGCTTCGGCGCCGTGCTTCTTGCGTGCCGCGCGCTCCTCGAAGCGGAACCGCGAATAGGCGAAAACGAAAATGCCCGCGCCCACCGCCAGCCAGATGACGCGATTCCACAGCAGCAATCCGCTATAGCCGATGGCCAAGTGATTCTTCTCCGCCACCGTCATGTATTTCGTCGCCAGCGCGAACGTCCGGATGCCGAACGGATCGAGCATCGCCGCCCACGTTTCATGCTGGATGTCGGTGATCAGCGCCGAGCCCACGCCGTAGCCGGTCAACAAAATCAGCCCGCCCACGAACGAAGCCACTGTGCTGCGCGTCAGCACCGCGATGGCGAAAATCACCGCCGCGATAAAAAGCGTGTTGGGGATCGCAAACACCAGAATGCCGTAGAGGTGCGCGGTCCAATTCACGGGGCCCCAGCGCTCCGCGTCCACCCACGGCATCCACTGGCCCACCAGAATCCCGATCGACACGCCCAGCATCGGGATCGCCGCGATCAGCGCCGAACCGAGATAGCGGCCGGCCAAATAATCGATCTTCTTCAGCGGCGTGACGAACAAAAGCTGGCTGGTATTGCACGCGAAATCGCGCGACGCCGCGGAATTCACGAACGCGACGGTCATCAGCAGCGTCAGCAGGCCCATAATCGAGTAGTAGTTCTCGATCACGAACGGCGCGTTGCGATACGTGTTCTCCAGCGCCGAGCCCACGATGATCTGATCGGTGGACGTCGCACCGAACACCATCAGCGCGATGACCGCCAGGAATATCCACAGCATCCACGATCGCAGCCAATAGCGAATCTCAAAACCGAAGAAATGGACTAGCATGATCGGCTCCTACTGCAGCCCGGAAATCCGCGCGAAGAACACGTCTTCCAGGTCCGCCGGAACCGGTTGAAACCCGTCCCCCGGCGGCTCGCTGCTGAAGATGTGAACCAGTGGGCGCCCGGCGATCAGTTTGCTCGAAATCACACGGTAGCGCTGGCTATATTCGGCGATTTCCAGTTTTTGAATGGACTTCTGCCAGATTTTTCCGGCGAGTGCGCCCACGGCGTCCTCGGGCACGCCCGCGAACAGCACACGCCCTTCATGGATGATCGCCATGTTGGTGCACAGCTCCATCACGTCCTCCACGATGTGCGTCGAAAGGATAACGATCACGTTCTCGCCGATCTCGGAAAGCAGATTGTAGAAGCGGTTGCGTTCGCCCGGGTCGAGGCCGGCCGTAGGCTCATCCACAATGAGCAGTTGCGGATTGCCGATCAGCGCCTGCGCGATGCCGAAGCGCTGCCGCATCCCGCCCGAGAACCCGGCCAGCGCCTTCTTGCGCACGTCCATCAGGTTCGTTCGCGCGAGCAGCGATTGCACCAGTTCCTTGCGCTCCTTGCGGTTCACGAAGCCCTTCAGCAGCGCCAGGTGGTCCAGCATATCCTGCGCTGAAATTCTTGGATATACGCCGAAATCCTGCGGCAAATATCCGAGAAGGCTCCGGACTTTGTCTTTTTCGCGCAGCACGTCGATGTCGCCCAGCCCGATCCGGCCGCTGTCCGGTTCCTGCAGAGTCGCGATGGTGCGCATCAGGGTAGACTTGCCCGCTCCGTTGGGCCCCAGCAGCCCGTACATTCCGTGCGGGATCGTGAGCGTCACGTTGTCCAGCGCCCGGACGCCGTTCGAATAAGTCTTGGATAAATTCTCGATGCGAAGGTCCATGGGATTTCCTTAACATACGTCCGCTGGCGCCGTCCGGTTCCAGGATACTGAGGGGCGCATCACGGCCGCGCCGGTCCGTTCGCCGTCTGGGGCGTCGAAACCCGCGTCACCTTCCCGCTCTTGGCTTCCTCGATGTTGATGTGATTGGCTTCGAGCGTAGTGCCGAGCGTCTGGTCCAGCCCCACGCGCGCGTTCACATAGCCGACCCGGGCCGCCAATTCCGCCGATTGCGCGTTGATCAGGTCGCGCTGCGCCGTGGCGACGTTATAGGGCGTCGATGCCCCCAGCCGGTAGCGCCTCTGCTCGGCGTCGAAAAGCTGCTGCTGGAGATCGCGATTCTGCAGTGCCGCTTCGTAGCGCGCGCGCGCCTGCTGCAACGCCACCACGCCGTTTCGCACGTCGACCTCCACCTGGTTGAGATCCTTGCGATTACTGAGTTGGGTTTGGCGCAGGCTCAACAGGTCGATGGCATAATCGGCTTGCGCCTGCCGGTTGCGGATCGGCTCTTGAAAAAATGCGCCCACGATTTCGGTCGCAAAATCGCGCTGGAAAACCTGGCTCAGCGCGTCTCCGATGCCGCCGTGAAATCGCCCCGGCGAGGTCTCGACCAACCCATCCTCGTACACTGTCTTGGGCGCACCCGCCAGACCGGCCTGGCTTTCCACCCCCACGCCCTGTAGCGTCGGTAGAATCCCATTCTTGGTTCCAAGCGTGTTTACCTCGCTCGCTTTTTCGTTGGCCGCCTCCGCCGCCAGGTCCGGCCTTTGCGCCAGCGCCTCTTCGACCATTTGACCCACCGCCGGCAGATTGTCGCTGGGGGGAACCGTGATGGAATCAATGGGAATCATGCGCACGCCTTCCAGCACCGGGTCGGTTGTTCCGGTGCGGCTGATCAAACCCTCCAGCGTGAGTTCCTGCTGCCGCAGCGCCGCGTCGGAATCTTCCACGGCCTGCGCGCTGGACGCCGCTTGGGACTCGGCGGAGCTCAGGTCGCTCGGCGCCGTCGCGCCCAGCTCGATTTGCCGCTTCACGTCCGTAACGAACGTTTGCGCGGTTTCCGACGCGTTGCGCTTGGCCCGCAGATCCTCGTAATCCGCCGCCAGCGTGTAATACGCATTCAGAACCTGGGTCACCACGCCGATCACCTGGTTCTTGAAATTCAGATCCGTAGTTTTCAGGTTCATCCGCGATACCGTGATCGTGCGCGCGTTCGCCGCCACGCCGAATCCGCGCAGAAAATTGTATTGAATGGATACCGCCGCGCTGGGCGCCACCGTCGGGTTCAGCACGTCGGTGGGTGCGTTCTCGCTCAAATAATGCTCGCTGTAGCTCACCGTCACGATGCCGCCGCTGATCAATCCTTGCTGGTAGCTGCCAGAGTATCCGTGCGTGGTCTGCACCAGGTTCAATACCTCGCTTTGCACCGAATCGGGCTGCGGTGAACTGATGTGGCTGAACGTGCTGGTCTCCTGAATAATCGGATCCAGCGTAGGAGTCACCGGCCCGATCTGCGAAATGGTCGCGTTGGCGGTGCGGCCCGTCGTTGTGGTTACGGCCGGCGCCGTTACGTTCGCGGCCGCCTGGCTTCCGGAGACACCCTGGCCCGTTGCCACCTGCCCGGCTTGTGCGGCGCCGCTCGGAACACCGGGCAACGCGCCGCCCGCTTGCGCCCGCTCCAGCTGCCATGCGGAGATGAACGGATTGTAGCGGCTCACCTCGAGGTCGAGGTTGTTTTCGAGCGCCAGCGCGATGGCGTCCTGCGCCGTCAGATAAAGCATTCCCGCGCGAACCAACTGGCGCAATCTTTCCGAATTCGAAGTTCGGATGGGCGGCACCGTAACCGCCATATAAGGCCGGAGCATCTCCGGCGCTTGCGGCCGCACGGGCGCGATATCCTGCGCCCACAGTACTGACGCCAGGCACGACATGGCAACAATGTGCCTGCATCGCCAACCGCCAATAGCCGACTGCGCGCGAACGTCAGTGAGCGCCCTCATTGCGCACCTCCCGACAGATTCGCCGGTAGCGACGATTCCCGCGAAAGCTGCCCTTTCATCGCCTCGTCCACCGCAATGTGATTCACCTCCAGCGTGGTGCCCAGCGCCTGGTCGAGCGCGATCTCCGCGTGGGTATAGTTCGCCATGGCCTGCACCTCCGAACTTTCGCTGGTGGCCAGATCACGCTGGTCCTGGATTACCTGGAACACCGTGGTGGCGCCCAACGCGTAACGGCGCTGATCGTCGGAAAGCGTCTGCTGTTGAAATTCCCTGGACTTCGCGGCCGCGTCGTAACGCACACGCGCCTGCTTCAATCCGATCACCGCGTTCTGCACGTCCACGGTCACCTGGTTGACGTTCTTCCGTAAATTGAGCTGATTTTGCCGCAGCTCGAGCAAGCTGGTGGCATAATCGGACTGCGCCGCGCGATTCCGCAGCGGAATATTCAACGAGAG
>JASIGB010000244.1:0-3047 GCA_030045355.1 Bryobacteraceae bacterium | reverse complement strand
AATCCGCTGTTGACGGCGTCCGGCGAGCCGCCCGCCATGTTTCCCGACGTCATCGACCAGTGCGTCACCGCGCTGGTGCTGAGCGCCGGAACCGAGGGCTTGAACTCGATCCTGAAATTCATGAAATACAGTAAGGAGGACAAGAAGAATTCGGCGGCGGCGAAGGATCCCTCGAACGCTGGCGGGGCCGCGGCGGCGGTGGCTGCGCACGCTCTTATGCCGCCGGGAATGCCCACCAAGGCGGCTTTAGACAAGATGAACCAGAAGTAATTGCCCCCCGCAAATCCGCGGGAACGAACGATTCGCGAAGGAGTTGGTAGTGCAATGCAGGAAATCACATCGGTATTAGTCTTTCATAAGCGGGAGACCGGGGCCGGCGCCGCCGCATCGGTGGCCGCGACTTTTCCCAAAGCCGCCGATATCTTCAAGGATTTGAAGACAGCCAGGCAACAAGGCGTGGCTGCCAGCTACATCCGCCGAGCGGAGCGGGATAATGCTCCGCTCACTTTCCCTCGTCTGGGAATCACGCTGGGCTATGCGGACGCATCCGCCATGAAGGAATTGAAGAAACATCCGGCGGTGAGCCACGTGACGCCCGCGCTGAATCCGGTGGGCGTGCGGCCGGTACGAGTGGCGGCGGCGAATCTCACGGATCCCTGCACGTGGGGATTGCGGTCGCTGGGGATCGAAGAGATGTGGAAGCAAGGGCTAACCGGTAAAGGCGTGCTGGTGGGTCATCTGGATACGGGAGTGGATGCGAGTCACCCGGCGCTCAAGAGCCGCATGGCCGACTTCGCCGAGTGGGACGAGCTGGGACGCCGGGTCTCGAAACCGAAGGTCCGCGATACTCAGATGCACGGTACGCATACGGCGGCCACCATTTGCGGGGTGGCCGTGGGAGGACGTTCGGTGGGCGTGGCCCCTGGGGCTAAACTTTGCTCGGGGTTGGTGATCGAGGGCGGCAAAGTGCTCGCGCGCGTGTTGGGCGGCCTGGAGTGGCTTCTGGGGATGAACGTTCGCGTGGTCAGCCTATCGCTGGGGTTCCAAGGTTATGTTCCGGCCCTCACCTCGGTGATTGACGTTCTCATCGAGCGCGAGGTGCTGCCGGTGATTGCGATTGGCAACGAGGGCGCC
Source organism: Bryobacteraceae bacterium (assembly GCA_030045355.1). Taxonomy (GTDB): domain Bacteria; phylum Acidobacteriota; class Terriglobia; order Bryobacterales; family Bryobacteraceae; genus Palsa-89. The sequence goes on along the minus strand of JASIGB010000244.1, from coordinate 1,913 downwards.
AATACCAGCCGGTCGCCGGGGAATTATCCAGCGGTGCTTGCGGTCGGGGCCATGGGCGAGGACGGTCACACGGCGACCTTTAGCAGTAGTGAGTATTTCAAGCGAAAGGACGATCCGGACAAGCCGGACTGTGTGGCGCCCGGCGTGAACGTGATCTCGGCCAAGCCGGGTGGGGGATGGCTGGCGATGGACGGCACCTCGATGGCGACGCCACATGTAGCCGGCATAATCGCGCTGCTGCTCGAAGCCAAGCCCGCCGCCACCGTGGATGCATTACGCGACGCGCTGCTAAATTCCTGCACGCCGATAAAAGGCGAGCCGGACCTGCGGCACGGCCACGGCGCGGTGCAGCCGCTGGAGGCGTTGAGATTGTTGACCGGCGTGAATGTGCCCGCCGCGGCGACGGGGGTCGCGGTAAAATCAAAGCGTGGAAAGAAATCAGCCGGCAAAAGGCAAGCCCGCAGGCACTAAGACGCCGGCGAGTAGTAAGACCAGGGTCCAAATCGATCCTGAACTGTCGAAAGCCCTTCGACAGGCCGGGGATAACGGCACGGTGGAAGCCGTGTTGATGTTCCAGAGGCCCAAGGCCGCGTCGGCGGCCGAGCAGACCAGCCAACTGAAGCGCGACATCCAAGACGCCTCGGACGGCGACAAGATCGAAGCCAATTATTTCCCCAACCTGGGCAGCGTGGCCGTGCGCGGCAAGGGTCGCGCCGTGAAGAAGCTGCTGAAGCATCCGGGACTAACCGTCGCGGCCCTGAATCGCGAGTAGCCGTAAGCACCGCCCCGCGCGAGCGCCAGCTCAATCGACCGCGAACGCGTAACGAAAGCTATTGGCCGCCAATTCATCAGCGGGTAATCCAAAGAAATCCCGAGCGAGCTGGTACTCGCGCGTGAGCGTGGTGCGGAAGAAGGCCGGATCGTCGGTGTGGATGGTGATGGGGACGCCCGCGTCGTAGAGGGCGCGGACGGGGTGCGCCTCGAGCGATTCGACGGCGCCGGTGCAGACGTTGCTCGAAATACAGACTTCGAGTGGGATGTTGTTGTCGCGAAGCTGGGCCATCAGGCGCGGGTCCTGGGCGGCGGCGATGCCGTGGCCGATGCGTTCGGCGCCGATGGCGAGCGCGCCCCAGACGGATTCCGGGCCGGCGGTTTCGCCGGCGTGCGCCACCCGATGGAGCCCCGAGTCGCGGGCGAAAGCGAAGACGTCGCTGAACCAGTGGGCCGGGCCGCGGACTTCGTCGCCGCCGATGCCGTAGGCGATGACGCCGTCATCGCGCCGTGAGACCGCGAAGCGGGCTACTTCCATGCCTTTTTCGGGGCCGAACTGGCGGATCGCGTCGAGAATCCAGAAGGTGCGGACGCGGGAGCGCTGCGATTCGCGCCAGACCGCGTCGTAAACGGCGGCAAGATCCTGTTGTTTCCACAACACGACGCCGGCGGACAACGTAATTTCGGCGTAAGTCACATCTTGGGCCGCCAGGGAGTCCAGTAAGTGGCGGGTGGCAAGGGCGTAGTGTTCGGGTCTTTCGAGCTTCTTATTCACCCAGATGTAACCCTGCAGAAATTGCGGAAAGGAGTGGCAGCTCAAGTTCGCTTCGATCTCTTCGCGCGTGAGGGAGGGATCGATGGCCAGAAGCGTTTCCGGTCCGATGGAGCCTTCCAGGTGCACGTGCAGCTCGGCCTTAGTCATCTTCTCTTGGTGCGAGCAGCGCTGCGCGTTCCATAGCCCGTGTCAAGTGAGAACCCTCTGCCATAATAACTTTGCATGACTCCGCAAGAGCTGGAAGCCATCCTCAACGGCACGCACGGCGACGCATTTTCGGTGCTGGGACCGCATCAAACCGTTGCGGATTCCCAGGGCGATGGCTGGGAGATTCGCGCGTTCCTGCCGCAAGCCATGGACGTAGCGG
>JASIGB010000023.1:0-7389 GCA_030045355.1 Bryobacteraceae bacterium | reverse complement strand
GTTTCTGTTCCTGGTCGTTTTCTCCTACACCCGCCGCATCAAGAAGGCCGCGCGTGAAGTCCGCAAAAAAGAAGGCGAGATTGTCTCCGTGATGCAGGAGGTGCTTTCCTCCATCCACGTGGTCAAGGCTTTCGCCCGCGAGGATTATGAGCAGAGGCGACTGGAAGAAGAGAGCCTGGAGGGCGTCGAAATCGGGCTGCGCGCCCGATCGCTCAAGGCCAAGCTCGCGCCGCTGGTGGAGGTCATCGTGGCAGTCGGAACCTGCCTGGTGCTGTGGTTCGGCGCGCGCATGGTGCTGACGGGCGCGCTCTCGGCCGGATCCCTGGTGGTCTTCATCTTCTACCTGGGCAAGATGTACAAGCCCATGCAGCAGCTTTCGAAGATGACCGACGCGTACTCGAAAGCGGTGGTGGGCTATGAGCGCATCCGCGAGATTCTCGACACCGACAATGAGATCCGGGACATTCCCGGCGCGCGGCGCGCCCCCGTGTTCCGCGGCGCCATCGATTTTGACAAGGTGGATTTCGGGTATGAGCCGGCCACCATGGTCCTGAAGGACGTCAGCCTTCGCATCGAGCCGGGGCAGGTGGCCGCGCTGGTGGGTCCCACGGGAGCGGGCAAAAGCACCATCATTAGCCTGATCCCCCGCTTCTACGATCCCACCTCGGGCGTGGTGCAAATCGACGGCGTGGATGTGCGGCGCTTCCAGCAGAAGTCGCTGCGCCAGCAGATCAGTTTCGTGCTCCAGGAGACGGTGCTGTTTCACGGGCCCATCTGGAACAACATCGCCTACGGGAAGCCCGAAGCCACGCGCTATGAGATCCTGCGCGCGGCCGATTTGGCGAACGCGCACGAATTCATCGAGAGACTTCCCGACGGGTACAACACTATCCTCGGCGAACGTGGCATCACGCTTTCCGGCGGCCAGCGGCAGCGCATCGCCATCGCCCGCGCCATTATCCGCGACACCCCGATCTTGATTCTCGACGAACCCAGTTCGGGCCTGGACGCGGCGGCCGAGAAACTGGTTTTCGAAGCGCTGGACCGCATGATGGAAGGCAAGACGTGCATCGTCATCGCTCACCGGCTGGCCACCATCCGCCGGGCAAACTGCATTTTCGTCGTGCAGGCAGGGCAGATTGTGGAGCGCGGCACTCATGACGAACTGCTGCTCACCGACGGGCTCTATTCGCAGCTCCACGCCATCCAATTCGCCGAAGAACCTCAAATGGCCGAGCCGCGCGCGTGAGCAAGCGGACTACAATTTTTTCAACTCGGCGATCCGGTGCTCCATCGTGAAAGTGAATCCGTCCAGCTCCGGCCCCAGATATCCGGCGGCGCGAAAAGCGTCGCGAATCTGCTGGTCCGAAAGCTGGCTGAGCAGACCCGCGATCCACCGCACGTGTTCGATCGGAATATCTTTTCCAATCCACTCCATATCGACGCGGCTGACATATTCCGGAGCGTCGAAGATCGTCAGCAGCTCCGGACGGCTGGGCACGGCGAAGCTGACAGTCTGCGGCTGAACGTCCGTTATGAAGCTGGCTCTCTTGTACGCTTCCAGGTTGCCTTTCGAGGCTTCATGGGAGATTTTGCGGCCGGTTGTGCCGAAGCTCGCGCCAAGGTCGCTGACCAGGAACTCCTGCTCCCTAGCGCCGCCCTTTTGTTTCAGATCGCGCACCGCGTTGTTTTCGTTTTTGAGGTCCCAGTTGTCAACCAGCGCCATCATCACTCGCAGTCCGTCCATCTCCTGCGTGCCCGAAAACCGGTTATCTCGCCAGTTCCAACCGCCGACTTTTTTCTCGCCCTTCTCGCGCTTCAGCCGCACGTTGCGCACGATGCCGCCTTGCTCCACGCGGTCCTGGCCGCGATGAAGATGCTTGAGGCCCTCCACCTGCAGTTCGGGAACGAAATAATCCTCATCGGCGTGGTAACCCACGGCCCAAACAAATCTGCTTGCCGCCGTTTCCGGCTGAGCCTCGGCGCCCATCTTGACTTTCCACTTCACGCCATCGGCGTCACGCACGTCGAACTTGGGATTGGTTCCCTCCATGTCTTCCTTCAGGAAGGTGAACGGCCCACGCGGCTGATGCTCCTGGCCGCCCACGCCATAGAACAAATTCTCCGCTGGAATGTCCGGCTGCCGCCACAGCTCGCCGATGTCTGGGCGTGTAATTTCTCCTAGCGCGCCCACGCTGATGTAACCTTTTTGCGCGTTGGCGAGCGAGCAAGCGCCCGCAACCGCCAACACCCCAATCGCGGCAAGTCTGTTTCCCCTGATACGCATACGCCGTAACCTCCCGAATGGCCCTCGTCTTGTTGTAAGCAACAGTGATGCCAGGTGGTATGTGAACAGGTCCAAGGAGTCGCTGTGAAACTTCTAGTGCAGCCAGGCGACGGCGTGAAACCGCTGCTCGACGCTATTAACGGCGCCAAAAGCCGCATTGAGATCGTTATTTTCCGCTTCGATCGCAGTGAAATCGAGAAAGCGCTGGCCAACGCCGCCGCGCGCGGCATCTTCGTGCATGCCTTGATCGCCTATACCAATCGCGGGGGAGAAAGAAACCTGCGAAAGCTGGAAATGCGTCTGTTAGATGCCGGTATCACTGTCGCGCGTACGTCAGACGACCTCGCGCGGTACCACGGAAAATTTCTGATCATCGACCGGCGCGAGCTTTTTCTGCTGTCCTTTAATTACACCTACCTGGACATCGATCACAGCCGCTGCCTCGGCCTGGTGACGCGTAATCGCAAGCTCGTGAACGAAGCAGTAAAGCTGTTTGAGGCCGATTTCAAGCGCCAGCCGTATGTTCCTGGCCATGCGGCTTTCGTCGTGAGTCCCTTGAACGCCCGCAAGCAACTGGCGGGGTTCCTGCAGGGCGCCAAGAAAGAATTGCTGATTTACGATCCGGAAATCAGCGACCCGAGCATGTTGAAAATCCTCGATGCGCGCGCGCAAGGCGGGGTCGAGATCCGCGTGATCGGCCGCGTCACGCGTTCGAATCTGAAGCTTGCTGTGCACAAGCTTTCCACCATGCGCCTGCATACCCGCACCATCCTCCGCGACGGTAAACAAGCGTTCATCGGCAGTCAGAGTCTGCGGGAGCTGGAACTCGGCGCGCGGCGTGAGGTCGGTGTCATTTTTCGCGATCGGAAGATCGTCGCCAAGCTCGGCAAACTGTTCGAGGACGATTGGGAAGCCATCGAGCGCCAGATGCGGGAGGAGCCGCGGCAGCAGGCTGACCCGGCCGACAGGGTCGCGAAGAAGCTGGCCAAAGTAGTGGCGAAGGAGTTGCCGCCGGTGACGCCCGTGTTGCGCGTCCTGGTCCGCGAATTCGTCGGTGACACGCTCGATATGGACCTGGACCCCGCAGTCGTCGAAGAGAGTGTGAAAGACGCCGTCAAGGAAGCCGTGAAGGACGCCGTGCGTGACGCCGTCGAAACCGTCGTGGAACAGAATGGAGCGTTACCAAACGGCCACTAGCGCCCTCTAATCAGACGGGGTGTGTGTACCCTGGATGAGAGGAGCGCACCATGGCAATTCACGCGCGCGCGGGACAACCCGCGCAAGCATCCGATCTGGTCGACGTCAGCCGTTTAGTGGACGCCTATTTCACGCAGCGCCCTGATCCGAAAATTCCCGCCCAGCGCGTCTCGTTTGGCACCTCGGGCCACCGCGGATCGTCTTTTCATACTGCATTCAACGAGTGGCACATCCTGGCGATTAGTCAGGCCATTTGCGAATATCGCCGGAGCCAGGGAATCGACGGGCCGCTGTTCCTCGGCGTCGACACGCATCCGCTTTCCCAACCCGCGCTCTCGTCGGCGCTCGAAGTGCTGGCCGCCAACGGGGTCCAGGTGCGCATCGCGCCGCATGGCGAATTCACGCCCACTCCCACGGTGTCGCGCGCCGTTTTGAATTTTAACCGCGGCCGGAAAACCGGATTGGCCGACGGCATCGTGGTCACTCCTTCGCACAATCCGCCTGAAGACGGCGGCTTCAAGTACGATCCTCCGCACGGCGGCCCGGCTTCGGAAGATATCACCGGTTTCATCCAAAAGCGCGCCAATGAACTGATTGAAAATGGCCTCCACGGCGTGAAACGTATTCCTTCGGATCAAGCGCTACGCGCCAATACCACCTCGGAGCACGACTACATGACCGAATATGTAGCGGACCTGAGCAAGGTGATCGATTTCGACGTGATCCGCGCGGCGAAATTGAACCTGGGCGTCGATCCGCTGGGCGGCGCGAGCGTGCATTACTGGAAGCCGATCGCTGAACGTTACGGCTTGAATCTGACCGTGGTCAACGAGACGGTAGATCCCACCTTCCGCTTCATGACGCTCGATTGGGATGGCCGCATTCGCATGGATCCGTCGTCGCCCTACGCCATGCAGCGCTTGATCGGGCTAAAGGACAAGTTCGACGTCGCGTTCGCCTGCGACACCGATGCCGACCGGCACGGCGTTGTCACCCGCAGCTCTGGCCTGCTCTCGCCGAATCACTACCTCGCGGTTTGCGTGCATTATCTTTTCGGCAATCGCTCCCACTGGCCCAAAGACGCGGCCGTGGGCAAAACCGTCGTTTCGAGCAGCATGATCGACCGCGTGGCCGCGAAGCTCGGCCGCAAAGTCTACGAAGTTCCGGTGGGATTCAAATGGTTCGTGGAAGGGCTGCTCTCGGGATCGCTCGGCTTTGGCGGCGAGGAAAGCGCGGGATCCTCGTTTCTCTGCCGCGACGGTTCGGTGTGGACCACCGATAAAGACGGCTTGATCGCGGTCTTGCTGGCGGCCGAGATCACCGCGCGCGTAGGCCGCGATCCTGGCGAAATTTATCAAGCGTTCGAGCGCGAATTCGGCGTGTCGTCTTACGAGCGAATTGACGCGCCCGCTGATGCGCGCGAACGCGCCGCGCTCGCCAAACTTTCGGCCGAGGACATCACGGTCACCGAGCTCGCGGGCGAGAAGATTCAGAAGATTCTCACGGCTGCGCCGGGCGACGGCAGACCCATCGGGGGCGTCAAAGTGATCGCCGAACACGGCTGGTTCGCTGCCCGGCCTTCAGGCACGGAAGACGTCTACAAAATCTACGCCGAGAGTTTTCGGGGGCCGGACCACTTGAAAACGATCCAGGAAGAGGCTCAGGCCATGGTTTCGGCCGTACTCGGTGCCGGCGCTGCGCCGAAACTTTCAGCCGTGTAGTTCAACAAATCGCCAATCCGTTCTAAGCGGATATCCGGCGCCGGGAACTTCTTCCAAATGTCCGGATCGTGTGCATAGTGCCCCTGGTTCACGAATACGGTGGTGACGCGCGATTTCCAAATCTGCTTGATCGCATCCAGGATGCGCAGCTTGTCGTCGATCAGTACGTAATGATCGGCCGGATAGCGCTGCTCGACGTCGGCGAGCTCCTGTTCCTTGTGAACGTAAATCAGAACGTTGCCGTCGAATTCTTCAAACAGCCCCGAGCGATACACTTTGTGCGGCTGAAACACCACGTCGCCGTCGGAAAGAATCACCGGCCGCCCCCACTGGCCGACGTGTTCCACGGCGTCCAGCGAATTGGGAAACAGGCGGTTGGCGAACGGATAGCGCATCAGAAAATATGAGACCGTCAGCAAGTGCGGGTCATGGGGGAAATCGAACCGGTAACGCTGGAGCGCACCCAGGTAATCGGCATAGCCAAGGTCGGCGCGGATCTCCTCGAAGCGCTGCCAATAGCAGCGCGAGCGCTCAGGGCCGACATGGGTCTCCAGATGCCGTTTTAAGTCGGCGGTGACGTGGTCGTTATCGAGTAGCGTGTTGTCCACATCGAAAAGAAAGACGGTGCTCGTTTGCGGCATGATGGGTCCTTAAGCGGGCAGGGGCTGCGTCCGGTTGGTACGGTCCGCCGCGATGGTCACTTGCATATCGCGGGCCTGATGCACCACTTGCTGCACCAGGCTTCTGCGGGATAAAGCGGGCCATTGGCTGGGCTGCGGCCGGGCCAGAAACAGATGCGTCACACCATTTAGATGCGCGAACTCCACCAGCGTCTTCGCGACGTCCTGGCCCTGCAGCACGCGCGTCTCGATGTGCAAATTCCGCGCGAAGTTCAGATGCCGTTCCACGATTTCGCGATCCTTGGGCGGCATGTCGCCGAGATCCGTTTCGCGCGACACGGCAACGGCGAAACAATCGGCCTGCAGATAATCCGCCACGCGTTTGCCGCGACGGATCAACATCGCGGTGGCCGGATCGGCGGTCACCAGAATCAGGATGCGGTCTATGGTGGCCTTCGCCGGTTCGGCCTCATCGTGATAGCCGGGCTCAGGCTCGAATCCCGGAGCGTCGTAATCCACCTGGCGGATTTCCACCTCGTGGGCGGTTTGGCGGAGCGCCAGTTCCCGCAGCGCCACCAGCGTGGATTCCTGGAAGAAGTTTTCGAGCGCCTTTTTGGCTCTTTCCTGCGAATACACCACGCCGCGCGCCAGCCGGTTCAGCAGCGCGCGAGGCGTCAGATCCACCATCACCACCTGGTCGGCCTGCTGCATCACCCAATCGGGAATCGTTTCGCGCACGCGAATGCCGGTGATGTTCCAGATCTGGTCGTTCAAACTTTCCAGGTGCTGGATGTTCATGGTGGTGAGAACGTCGATGCCGGCTTCCAGCAACACCTGCACATCCTGCCAGCGTTTCAAGCGCTCCGCACCCGGCACGTTGGTGTGTGGGAACTCATCCACCACGCAGAGCTGAGGATGGCGAAGAAGAATGGCGTCGGTGTCCATCTCCTCGAACAGGCCGCCGCGGTAATCGATTTTGCGCCGCGCTACGAGCTCCAGGCCCTCCCTCTTGGCGATGGTGTCCTTGCGGCCGTGCGGCTCGAAATATCCGATCACCGCGTCGATGCCGCGACGTTTGGCCTCCTGCGCTTCCTCCAGCATCTGGTACGTCTTGCCGACGCCGGCGGCGTAGCCGAGGAAAATTTTCAGTTTCCCGGGTGCGGTTCGATCGGGCATGGTTAATGAGGCGGCATGGTTAATGCGGAAAGACGCGCACATCGATGTCATGGGCGCCGCGAATCAGCCGGTCGAGCGGCGTGCCCGTGAAGCGTTCCCACCACTGCTCGCGCGTGCTGTGTCCGAGGAAAATTTGCGTGATGCCGTGCTCGTGCGCGTAAGCGAGCAGCGTCTCCACCGGGTCCTGCCCGTCCAGAATTTCGATGCGGGCCTGGGCGGCGCGTGCAATGGCCAAATTGCGCTCCAGGGCGTCCTGATCGGCGGCGGAGATTTCCGCTTGCCGGACATAGATGACGGTGAGGTCGCCATGAAAACGGTCGGCGTTGCGCTTGCCGCTGGCGATCATCGGGCCGGCATTGGCGCGCGGCGTGATGGCGACCAGAATCCG
>JASIGB010000243.1:0-5147 GCA_030045355.1 Bryobacteraceae bacterium | reverse complement strand
CGTTTAGCTCGATCGCCAGATTGTCGCGCAGGAACTCGACCGGGCGCGTGCTGTTGGCGAGAATGCCTCCCACGATGGCGGCAGCCAGGAACACGTATTCCGGTTTTTCCGCGGCGAAGAAATCTTCCACCGCCGCGCGATCGGTGAGGTCCAACTGCGCGCGGTCGCGGACGATCAGGTTGGAATAGCCGGCGCGGCGCAAACGCCGGCAAATGGCGGATCCGACCAGGCCGCGATGCCCCGCCACGTAAATGCGGCTGCCCGTCGCCATCCGGTCCGGGGCAGGCGTGCTGGCCGAACTATCCATGCGACGCTCCGCGCACCACCACGCGATGCCCCGCCTGGGCCAGCGTCAGTTCCTGGCGCGCCAATTCGAGATCGTGCGCCATCATCAGGCTCACCAGGCTTTCGAAATCGTGTTTGGGGCGCCAGCCCAGGGTGCGCTCGATTTTGGACGGATCACCGCGCAGCTCATTGGTCTCGGTCGGCCGGAAATAACGATCGTCGATTTGCACGAATTCAGTCCAATCCAGGCCGGCCAAGCGGCCCGCGACGTCCAGGAACTCGCGCACCGCGTGCGATTCGCGCGTGGCCACCACGTAATCGTCCGGCTCGGCTGCGTTCAGCATCATCCACATCGCCTCGACGTAATCGCCCGCGTAACCCCAATCCCGGCGCGCTTCCAGGTTTCCGAGGAAGAGCTTCTTCTGAAGGCCGAGCTGGATACGGCCCAGCGCGCGGGTGATCTTGCGCGTCACAAACGTCTCACCGCGGCGCTCGGATTCATGGTTGAACAGAATGCCGTTCGCAATAAAAAGGCCATAGGCTTCGCGATAGTTTACCGCGTACCAATGCGCGGCCACCTTGGCCACCGCGTACGGGCTGCGCGGATAAAATGGCGTAGCTTCGCTTTGCGGGGGCGGCGCGGCTCCGAACATTTCCGACGAACCGGCCTGGTAGTAGCGTACCTGGCGGCCGGTATTCGCCACGTAATCGCGCAGGCTGTCGAGCAGGCGCAGCGTTCCGGTGGCCACCACGTCGGCGGTGTATTCCGGCTGATCGAAGCTTACGCGCACGTGCGATTGCGCGGCCAGGTTGTAGATCTCGTCCGGCTGCACCTTCTCGATCAGGCGCCGCAGCCCGGAGGCGTCCGTCACATCGCCGTAGTGCAGGAACAGATTCGTCTGCTCGTGAGGGTCGGCGTAAATTCCATCCAGCCGTTCGGTGTTGAAGGTGGAAGCGCGGCGCACCACGCCATGGACTTCATAGTTTTTCGCCAACAGAAATTCCGCCAGAAACGAGCCATCCTGGCCGGTAATTCCGAAAATAAGCGCCTTTTTAGGCACGCCGATTTCTTCCTCCAAAACACGTTCGCAGCGCTTCGTACAAACGGAAAGTTTTCTGGCCCCGAATTCACGGGAAGCCGTTGCTGGGGTGGCCGTAACTGCGCTTCACCCCAAACCTGTCCGGAACCATTCCAGTTCGATGAGCGGCGCTCGCGAACCATTTTAGCAGCAAAACGTGAGAACTCAGATGCGGCGCGCCGGCGCGTTCTTGTCTCCTCTATGAAGCCACAGGCGATACGCGCCAAAGGCCAGCTTCTTCAGCAGGGCGGGAAAAGGCACGGCGTGCGCCAGCCGGACGGCGAGTTGCTCCAGATCGTGCTGTGAGAGTTCGGCCGGCTGCGCTTGGGGGGGCTCCGCTTGGAACGCCATCTGCGGCAGCATGTCGATCAAGATCTCGCGTTCCAGTTCGGCAGGGATGATCGTCTCGCTAACCTCGACGTTCCCGGCGGCCAGGGTGCAGCGGCGAGTGGGCGCAGCTTTGCTGAATCCAAACAACAGAGGCATCGCCAGCGCGTCCAGGTAAGGGAGTCCGCTGTACAGCCGTTCCTCAAAAGCGGAGGTCCGGAATAGAAACCGTCCGAACCCGATCGGGGCGCCGCTGGCTGATGCACCCAAATCGGGATCGCCGCAAAGCGCAGTGCTGGGGTGATCGTTTTCGACGCGCTCTTGGACCATGTCACACCAGGCGCAGCCCGATTCCGGGAAATCCTCGAGTGTCCGCAGAAGCGAGCTCAAATGATCGGAGAACAGCCGCTCGTTAGGCGCCACCACACAGACATAATCTTCGTCTTCCTGGACCAAAGTACGGATGGCTTCCGCCAGCACACGGCCCATTGGTTTGCGCCTCCGCAGCGAGCCATCGGGACGGCGCTCGGTAAATTCAAGCGGCGCAATTTCCAGGGGCGACGAGGTCTCGGAGATCCGCGATCGCAGGCTACGCGGCCCCAGAACCTGCGCCTGCCTGGCGTCCAAGGCGAGGACGCCGCGCGCCGTGACATTCCTCTGCACCTCAAAACTCGCGATATGCTGTTCCACAACCTCGGTACGAAAATCGGGCACCAGGAAAATAACGCAGATTTTCTCCTGGCGCTGCTTCGGCGTATAGGCACATTCCAACTTCGCCTTCCTTGCCTCCAATCCCTGATAAATGCGCTCCAGGCAGGTATCCAGGCGGAAATGCTCCCGAAAGATTTGCTGCGACCGCCGGGCCAGATCCAGCGCGTTGTCCGGCTCGGACTTGATCCACTCCAGATGCGATCGCACCTGGCGGCAGGTCTCCCGGGCCGGAAGAGTGGTATCGATATATAACAAAGAATCGCCAAAATGGCGCCGCGCGAACGGATTTTCGTTGCTAATAATCACCGCACCTGCGGCTGCACTTTCGAAAATTCTGCTCGACATCATTTCCGATTCGCAGTGCGCCTTCGAGGAAAGCACCAGCGAAATACCCGCTTCGTGGATCCGGCGGACTACGGATACGCCGTCGAACGGAATGGGGCCTAGGTAACTCTTGAAGCCGCTCCAGACCTTTACGCCGTTATAAACCCGCGGCCCGTAGATTCTTAAATCGCCGCTTTCATCGAGCAGGCCCAACAAGCCGTCATGACGTCCGGGACGCTGGCTGAGCTTTTCCCAATTGATCCCGACGTAGAACAAGCGCCGCTCCCCGAGCGTGGGCTCTAGAATCGGTTCCGACAGAGTGGGATAGAAACGAAACAAGGGACCCTCACGGTTCCCGCACCGGGAAATCGAACGCAGGATGTGATCGTCACCGGAGATTGAGTCGCAGCTGAGGAAATCGTCGTGCGTGAGAAGGTGTCGCGTGAATTTGCGATAACCCCACTCATGATAGAACTCCAAAGGATTCCAAAGCGTGACGAAAGAGAAAATATCGAATTGTTTCGGTGTTTCAAAATGCAGGCTCAGGACGAAATCGACGTCCTCGCGGGTGAGTTGCCGGTGCGGAGGGTCGATTATGCGGGCGTGCGAATCCACCACCAGGCATTCCAAATCGAGCGCGCGCGCCGCGATTTTCAACCGGGCGATTACTTCGTCTTCAGCCGCTTTTACGCCTGGCCACAGCTTAATGGCGGCGAATTGGCGGCGCAGCATTGGCGTATCCTCCCAAATAGGTGATGTCCCCGGTTAAGCACCCGTTGAGGGCAGCAGAATACGTGATTATAACCCGAGGTGGGGACTGGCTTGAAATCGCGTTAGCAGCCAACGATCTGGCTTCTCCGTTCCAGCAGCACGACGTCGCGCCAGCGTCCGTTCATCTGGCCCAGGCGTTCGCGCCGGCCGACCACGCGGAATCCCGCGCGCTGATGCAGCGCGATGCTCGCCGCGTTCTCCGGGAAAATCCCCGCCTGCAAGGTCCAAATCCCGGCCGCTTCCGATTCGGTGACCAGCCGCTCCAGCAGTTGCCGGCCGACACCTTGGCCGCGCGCCCGCTCAGCGACGTAGATGCTGACTTCCACGACGCCCGCGTACACGCAGCGGCCCGAGACGCGGCTCAACGCTGTCCAGCCCACGATTTGCGCCCCGGCATGGGCCGATAATCGCGCGGCCGGCAAATGTTCCGCGTCCCAGGTTTCCCATTCCGGCGCTGTCCGCGCGAACGTGGCGTTGCCGGTCGCGATGCCTTCCAGGTAGATCGCGCGCACCTGCGGCCAATCCCGCGGCAGCATTGCCTCAATGGAAAGGGGCGCGATCGACAGGTTCATGGGTTCAGTTTAGCTTCGATCTGGGCTAGCCGCCGCTCGAGGAACCGCCGCTCGGAATCGTTGGATACAAGCGCGATCGCCAGGCGATAGGCGCTCGCCGCCTCGCTCCAGCACCCCTGGCGCCGCAGCAGGTCCCCTCGAGCGGCCGGCAACAAATGATAACCGGACAGGTCGCCCTTGGCCTCAATCGCTGCGATTAACTCCAGCCCCTTTGCTGGCCACTCCGCCATGGCCACCGCCGCGGCCCGGTTCAGCTCCACCACTGGCGATGGATTTTTCTGGAGCAGAGCGCCGTACAGCCGGGCGATCTGCGCCCAATCGGTATTTTCGGCGTGCTCTGCTCGCGCGTGCAATGCCGCGATCGCCGCCTGGATCGCATATTCTCCGCTTGCTCCGTTCCGCAGCGCCATATCCACCAGCAGCAGGCCTTCGGCGATCTCGCGCCGGTCCCATAACGAGCGGTCCTGCTCTTCGAGCGTCACGATCTCATCGTCGGGACCGCTCCGCGCCATCCGGCGCGAATCGTGCAGCAACATCAGCGCGAGCAACGCGCGTAGGTCCGGATTGCGCGGCAGCAGCTCGCACAGAAGCCTGCTCAGCCGGATGGCCTCCTCGCAAAGTTGGCGGCGGATCCATAGCTTCCCCGAGGTCGCCGCGTAGCCTTCGGTGAAGACCAGGTACACCACCAGCATCACGCCATCCAACCGCTCGGACAGGCGGTCGCGTGGCGGCATCGCGAACGGCAACTTCGCTTCGCGGATCTTGCGCTTTACCCGCACCAGGCGCTGCGCCATGGTGGCCACCGGAGTCAGGAAACAACGCGCGATCTCTTCGGTGGTCAGTCCGGAAACCGTGCGCAGCGTAAGCGCCACCTGGGCCTCGACTGCCAGCGCCGGATGGCAGCAGGTGAAGATCAAGCGCAATTGATCGTCCATCATAGCGGTTTCGGAAAGATCGATTTCGCGCCCTTCGAGGTCCGCCAGGCGCTCGACGTCCAGTGGCGTGGACACAATGCGGGCGCGCCGCCGAAGCTGGTCCAGCACGCGATGTCGCGCGGTGGAAACCAGCCAGGGGTAAG
>JASIGB010000005.1:0-6887 GCA_030045355.1 Bryobacteraceae bacterium | reverse complement strand
ACGTGGTCAAAGCTGCGGTTTTCGCCGATGATCACGATCACGTGCTGAATCGCGAGATCTGAATACGGGCCTGCGGCGGATAACGGAGCGACGCTCACGGTCGTGCCGGCGATGAATTGCAAAAGCGCGATGGACGCCATGCCCAGGCGCAGACTTTGGAACGTCTTGGATGCGATGTGGTGTAGGGACATTCGTTCTCTCTTTTCTGTGAGTCTTGTAGCCAACGCCGTCCAGTATTAGCTACGAAAGTTGCAGCTCAATGTGGTTGGCGTGAATTTAGGGTTAAAGCGGGGAAGCATTCTTGTTACCGCTCTCGCGACGCGCGCGCCGCCGGTTCGACACGAATGAGCCCCATCATGCCGCCATCTTCATGCTCCAGAAGATGGCAATGATAGGGGAATGTGCCGACGGTGTTGGGATCGCGAAAATCCATGCGCAGCCGGACGCTCGGATAAACCAGCATGGTGTCCTTGTAATAAGGAACGTTGACGGTGTCGCGCAGGAACGGCTCGTTTACGGGACGGCCCAGGTAATCGAGCAGAAGGAAATGCAGTTGATGAATATGAAACGCATGCAGCTCGTTCGAGCGGTTCTCAATAATCCAATCCTCCACCGTTCCCTGCTGGGCGACGATATCCGGCACGCCGGATTGCGGATCGAAGACGGCCGGTGTTTTGCCGTCCACGGTAATGTAGAACTCGGTGGCGCTGTTGGGATTTTTCGGATCGGTTAATTTTTCTGAAAAGTACAAGTGGCGCGTGCGGACGGGCGCCACATCGCCCAACCATGGCAAAGACGACGGAGCTAGGGACTGGGTGAAAGCGGGGAGTGTGGAGCGCGGCTCGGGGGCATCCGCTGAGGCGGTGACGGTGGCCAGCGCGCGATTGGGATCGTTCTCGCCGCCCGGTCCGGTATCGACGGTGCGCGTGACCAGCAATCCCTGAACCCCAACCGGCGGCCCTTGCACGATGAATTCCATGCGGGCACCGGGTGGGATGCCGAGATGTGTCGGCCAGTCGATGAAATCCCCTGAAGTCCGGTTGTAGTTGAGAGGCACTCCGTCGAGAGCGACCAGGCCCAGCGGCTGGGGCCGGCGATTGAAGAGCACCGCCAGATTTAAATACGTGATGGCGGAGGCATTCAACACGCGCCATAACTGACGCTCGCCGGGTTTCATTGCGATCCTGGCCGGCGGATAGTCGGGGTAGGGAACCGGCACGTAGTTGATCGACAAATCCTTGGCCGGTTTGCCGAAGCCGGTGCCGTTGTTGGCTGCGTCGCCGTCGCGATCGAGCAGCAGCTTGGGAACAACGGGTTCGAATTTTGAGGGCGGGGAATTGGGATTGAGCAGGTCCTGATCGCGAATCACCAGCACGCGTTCCGGGAGGCCCGCGACTTGCTTGTTGGCGCGCTCGATTCCCTCTATGATCAGCGCGCCGGACGCTCCGCCCAGAACCTGCACCTTGCTGAATCCGTGGATGTGCGGGTGATACCAATAGAGTCCGGGCGGCTCGCCGGCGGGAATGCGGAAGCGGTATTCGAAGGGAGCGTCGTGCGGACTGATGGAAGTGCTGAGCACGTCGTCTTGGTGACAGACGGAGGGAATGGTCAAGCCGTGAAAGTGCAGATTCGTCGCGGTTGCGGTCATCGCGCCGCTGGCGCAGGGATCGTCCTGTTTGGCGGCGCCGGCGTGCGTGTGCGCGTGCATCGCAGTGGCGGCGGTCGCGGTCAGGTCATTTTTTGTCAGATCATTCTTTAAATGCAGGATCAGCAGATCGCCGGGGGCGAGCCTTAACGTGGGCGCCTGGTTGCCGTTCCCGTCGACATAGCAATAACGAGTGGAGCCATCGGCTTCCCTGTTGTGAATCGTGAGATCCACCTTTAAAACGCCGTCGCGGCTGCGCAAGTCCTCGGGTTCGGGTACGGTGCTGCCGACAGCGGGACGGCCGCAGGCACTATCGGGCGGTTCCTTGGCGAGGAGCCTGCCGTGCGACAGCGGAACGAGCGCGCACACAACCGCGCCGAGCAAAAATTGTTTCACGCCTGCCTAGTGTCTTACGGGCAGGTCAATATTCGATGAATCTTATGTGAAACGCCGATGACGTTATTGCCGAAAAATGGTGGCGATGGCGGTGACCTGCTCGTCGAACGCGCCTTCGTCGGAAAGCGGTTCTAGCTCCGCGCGCATGGCCGCTTCGAACGCCGGCCGCCGGTCGCCCAGCACCTCCGGCGAGGTGGTGGATAGCGAGAGCGCGCGGCCGATCAAATCCGATATCGTCACACGATGGCTCTCGGTGACCTCCACTTGTTCGGACTTGTGGAATCTGGAGCCGCGGAACCACTCGTCGAGATTGATGTGATAACGGCTCTCATCGGGATCCGACGACCACGCATGGCGGACGTCATGAAATTTGCCGGCCCAACCCTGCGCCACGGCGCTGTGGGCTCGCGTGCCGCAAATCGCGATCCAGCCGGTGGGGTGCAAAATGCGCTCCAGCACGGCGAGCGCTTCGTCGCGATCGAACCAATGCAACGCGCGGCCCACGGTGACGGCTTGAAAACAGCCGATGTCGCGCGGAAGATCTTCGATGCGCGCCTGGATAAGATCGATGTGCACGCCGGCGCGGGCCGCCTCCACGCGTGCGGCGGCCAGCATTTCAGTTTCGATATCCACGCCCACGCAGCGTCGCACATAGGGCGCGAAGCCGATGGCGAGCGAACCCGGTCCGCAGCCGATGTCGATCAGCCTCGCGTCGGTGCGGCGGTCCTCGGTATCCAGGAGTCCTTCGCGCCGTGCCACTTCCAGAAAGAAGCTCGCCGGGTAGGGTTCGCGATAACGCGCGTAATACGGTACGGTGGAATCGAATCGGCCCACGTCAGTCCACCGGAATTCTAGCAAAGCGAGCGGCGGACCGGAGTCCATCCGGCGCCGTATTGTTATGCTGAGCTAGGGGCTGCCTGCATTCTTGAAGATCGCTCACATCGACACCGGCAAGGATTTTCGCGGCGGCCAGGATTTGTTGTTGTCGCTGGCTCGCGGATTGAACCGGCGTGGTCACGTTCAGCTTGTGATCGCGCGGGAGGGCAGTCCGCTCGCGGCGCGCGCCGGCGCCGAGGGATTGAAGACCATCGCGCTCGGCAGATTGGGTGGTCTGCGCCGCCTTCTGCGCGAGGAGCGTTTCGACATTGTTCACGCGCATGACGGGCGCGCGCGAACGATTTCGTTCCGCGCCTCCATGGGGCTGCCCGTCGTGCGTGTGGCCAGCCGTCTGGTGGCGTTCCCGCCGCGGCATCCGCTGGTGCATCGCTGGAAATACAGCCTCACCGCGCACGGAGTGATCGCACTGTCGCAGGCCGTGCGACAGGTGCTGCTCGACGCGGGCGTGCCGGATTCGCACATCGAAGTGATAGTGCCAGGGATCGAACTGCCCGCGAAGCTTCCCGACCTGCGGATGAGAGCCGCGGCGCGGGCCCGCTGGGGTTTCACCAATGACGAATTTGTGATCGGGCACATTGGCGCGTTCACGCGCGAGAAAGGCCAGGATATTGCCTTGCAGGCCGCGATTGATCTGGCCTCCAAGCTTCCGCGCGCGCGCCTGCTGCTCGCAGGCGATGGTCCCGAGCGGTCCGCGCCGGGCATGGTCGAGCTGGCACGCGAGGCTTCCCGCGTTGCGCAATTGCCCGGGTTCGTCGATGACATGGACGAATTCTATGCCGCACTCGACCTGTTCATCATGCCGTCACGTGCGGAGGCCTGGGGCCTGACCGCGCTGCGCGCCATGGCGTTCGGCTTGCCGGTGATTGCGAGTAATGTCGGCGGGCTGCGGGAAGTGGTGGAGCAGGGCAAGAGCGGCTGGTTGTTCGAGCCCGAGTCGCCCGCGGCGCTTGGCGAAGCGATCATCGAGGCGGCGTCCGATCCGGGGCGCTTGGCTGAGTTCGGCCGGCGGGCGCGCGCTCGCGCCGAACAGTTTTCGATCGCGCGGACGGTGGAGCGTACGGAACAATTTTACGCGCGCTTGTTGGCCGGGGCCGGTCAGGCGACAATGGAAAATTCGGAAAATTCGGTTCAGTCCGTAACATGACTTGGAGCGGCAAAAATGTTGTGGTTACCGGCGCCGGCGGATTCATCGGCAGCCATCTGGTGGAGCGGCTGCTCGCGCTAGGCGCGAATGTAACCGCGTTCGTCCGCTATAATTCGCGCAACGACGCGGGATTTTTGGACCTCCGGGCTCCCCGTACAAAAGACATACGGATTGTTCCGGGCGATATTCGCGATCCGGAGGCCGTCCGCAACGCGCTGGAGGGCGCACGCGCCGTATTTCACTTGGCTGCGCTGGTGGGGATTCCCTATTCGTATGTTCACCCGGTAGAGGTGTTCGAGGTGAACGCCAACGGGACGCTCAATGTCCTGACGGCGGCTCGCGATGCGGGTGTGGAGCGCGTGGTCACAGCGTCCACGAGCGAAGTTTATGGCAGCGCGCGGTATGTGCCCATCGACGAGAAGCATCCCAAGCAGCCGCAGTCGCCGTATTCGGCGAGCAAAATCGCGGCCGATGCCGTGGCGCTAAGTTTTCACGCCGCATTTCAACTTCCGGTGACAGTGGTGCGGCCGTTCAATACGTATGGCCCGCGTCAGAGCGATCGCGCCATCATCCCGACTATCATCAGCCAGGCGTTGACGCAGCCCGAAATCACTATCGGCAACACAGCTCCTACGCGCGATTTCACTTACGTTAGCGACACGGTAGAGGGATTTCTGCAGCTCGCTGCATCGGATGCGACAGTGGGCCAAGAGGTGAACCTCGGCACGGGTTCGGAAATTTCTATCGGCCAACTCGTGGAGCGCATCAATGTGATCATGGGGGTGATCGTGGGCCGCGAGCTTCCGGTGCGCCAAAAAGACGAGCGCGTGCGGCCGGAGTCGAGCGAGGTGAATCGCTTGGTTTCGAATAATTCCAAAGCGCGCGAGCTCACAGGCTGGCGGCCGTGCGTGGGGCTCGACGAAGGCATCCGGCTCACCGCGAAATGGGTGGAGGAACGTTTAGACATGTACGATCCGAACGTGTACCGCATTTGATGCGGGCGCAATCATGAGAGCAATGATCCTGGCAGGCGGGCAGGGGACGCGGCTGCGCCCGCTGACGTTCTCGATTCCCAAGCCGCTGTTGCCGGTGGGCGAGAAGCCGATCCTCGAAATCATCATCGAGCAGTTGCGCGACGCCGGGATTTCCGACATCGTTCTCGCCACCGGTTATCAAGCGGAGTTGATTCGCGCGTTTTGCGGGGACGGATCGAAGTTCGGCGTGGCGATCAGGTACGTGCACGAATCCAAGCCGCTTGGCACAGCGGGGCCGGCGAGCGCGCTGCGGGAGCGGATCGCTCCCGGTGAGTTGCTGCTGGTGATGAACGGCGACCTGGTTACGGATCTCGATTTCCGCGATTTCATGAAATCCAGCCGTGCCAGCGGTTGCGAACTGACGGTAGCGTATGCGAGATATACCTACCGCTCGCCTTACGGAGTCTTGGCGGTCCGCGATGGATCCGTTCACGGGGTCACTGAGAAACCCGAGACCGAGTACGCCATCAGCGCGGGGATTTATTGTCTGAGCGGTCTTGCGATTGAGATGATTCCGCGCGACACGTTTTTCACCATGCCTGATTTGATGAAGAAGCTACTCGCGGTGGGCAAGCGCATCCACGCCTATCCGATCCCCGGAACGTGGATGGGACTGGAAAGCATCGAGCATTTCAACGAAGCGGTACGGAAGCTTCAGCCGGAGTGACGGCCGCCGCGCGGCTGGATTGCGCGTCCCACAACGCGACGTAGCCGCAGCCCAGCACCGCCAGGAACATCGCGAGCACTTCGCTGTTATTCAGATTCCAGGAATACCAGCCGCTCACGAGTATTCCGATGATGGCGGCGATGGCGCCGTGCAACATCCAGCGAGCCTCGGAATCCCGCGGCAGTCGCGCGAGCGCACGCGCGAAATCGAACACCGCCCACCCGATCATCCAGAACAGAGCCAGCGCCGTGGGAACGCCGCGCTCGGCGGCGTATTGGACGTAATCGTTTTCCAAGTGCCCGTAGTACTGGGTTGGATCCGGCTGGGGCATATCCGGACGGATGTAATTCCGGTATTGGCGCCACACCTCTTCGGGACCTACGCCCAGCCAAGGGTGCGCCTTGATCATCTCCCAACCGATGCGGCGCAACTCGTCGCGATGCGCGTTGGAATCCGTGCGGCCTTCGTGCGGGGATAAAGCGGAGACGGCGCGCTCGCGAAGATCGAGGGGATTGGCGATCAGCAACGCCGCGATCGCGACCGGCACCGCCAGAAGCGCCCACTTTTTCCAGAACCAGATCAGGTACACGCCGCCGCACAGCGTTCCGAGCCACATGCTGCGCGTCCAGGTAAGGGCGAGGGCCGCGGTGATCGGGACGGCGGCCGCGATCAGCCAGGGTTTCCATGCCCGATCCCGAGCGAAAAATACCAGCGCCGCGATGATGAGCAGCGCCATCATTAGCTCGCCGCTTAACGTCATCCAATGGCCCATGAATCCGGTGACTCGATGGTCCACGTAAGCGGTATAAAAGTTCTCGTGGGCACGCTCGGCGGCAGTGTAGTGCGCGAAGAATTGGCGGATCGCCCAGAGCGAGGAAAGGACCGCGGCGGAGGCCCAACCGATCGCGAGCCATCGAACTTGCCGGACGCCGCGGACCCCGCTGGTGACGACAAACAGCATCAGGTAGACATAGAACTTGCGGATTTGCGGCAGGCCGTCGCTGGGGTGCCCGGAAGCAAACAGCGATGCTATTGTTCCGGCGAGAAACACCGCCAGCGGCAGCCAGAGCGGTGGCACGCGCCAACGCCGCGCGATCGACAGCC
>JASIGB010000242.1:0-4992 GCA_030045355.1 Bryobacteraceae bacterium | reverse complement strand
AACGCCGCCGAGGTTCGTGGGTAACAGTTCGCTCGCGCCGAAATTCGCGGTTTGCGCGAACGGCGCGAAACTCGTCCCGCCAATGGTTACCCAGAGCCCCGGAGCGGCTCCCGGCGTATAATTCCAGGCGTCTACCACGGCTTGCGTGGCGGGCGCCGCACCGGTTCCCAGGCCGACGCCGGAAAGCGGAACCGCGAGGGGTCCGCTGCCGGTGTTGCCGCTGGCGTAAAGGGACGCCAGCCGTGCTCCCACTTGCGTGGGCGTGAACGTGACCGTTATGCTGCAACTCGCGCCCGCCGCAACGGACGCCCCGCACGTATTTGATTGCGCGAAATCCCCGGCGTTCGCCCCGCCGATGCTGATCAGCGCCACGTTCAACGTGGATGACGCCGTGTTGGTCAGCATCAGGGTTTGCGCCGCGCTCGCGGTGTCCAGAGCCTGCGAACCGAAATTGAGACTGGCTGCGGATGCCACGGGTGGCGAAACATAGGATGGATTCCCGGCAGCCTGCGCCACCGTGAATGGATGTCCGGCAATCGTGATCGTAGTCTGACGCGTGGGGCCCGTGTTCGCGGGGATCGTGTAAGTAACCTGGCCCGTGCCCGTTCCCGACGCCGGAGCAAGCGTGATCCACGGCTGCGGCGTCGAAGCGCTCCACGTGCAACCCGGCGCGGTCGTGATCCCAACGTTCGCGCTCGCGCCCGAGGCCGGAACACTGATGTCGGTCTCCGGGTCGAGAGAGATCGCGCAAAATCCCGTCACACTCGAATCGACGGCCAGCGTGAGACGCAGCACCTCGCCGAAGTTCTCGCCCGCTCCCACTCTCATGCGGCCGGTGAGACGGATCGCGCTCTGTCCCATCGTGACGGCCAGCGGCGCAAGTGTCACCTGTTGGAGCGGTGGCAGCGCGGAGTTGAGAGGGACATCGCCGAGCGTGGTGTTGAGAAACACACCGCCTTTCGCCGCCGATGCCGGAAGCCATTGTGCCTCGCCGGTATTCACCATGGTCGCGGTGATCTGGCATGCCGCGCCCGCGGGAACGGACACCTGGGAATTGTTTTCGACCGTCACATCCAGGTTCGGACAAACCACGCGCAGCCCGGCAAACTCCGCGTTGGCGAACTTCAAGGGCCCTGTACCGCTATAAGGCACATCGCCCACCTGGACCAGCGGCATCGTAGATGTGTCGGTGCCCGTGCCTTCGTCGGCCAACACCACCGGCTGGCCGGCCGCGCGCGCCTCCGCGTATTGTTCCGCCCAGTTTAGAAACAGCCCGTATTGACCGCGAGCGTCGGCGTCGCGGTCGATGGTCAGCGTAGTAGGCGAACCGGAGCCCATCTGGGGCGGTGTCTTCTCGAAGGTCGCGCCATACTGCGCCAAAGTCAGCGCGCAGCCGCGCACAGTGCCGTCCGGATTGATGATGCCGAAATCGGCATTGCTCTGCGGCGAATATCCGCCCGGCCACCACCACACTGAGTCGGCGTCCGATCCATCGTCGGCGATCTGCAGCATGAACGTGTCGCACAGCGATGCTTGCGCACCGAGAGAACTGGCATTGCCGTAATCGAGGCCGATGTTGTAGCCGAACTCGACCCATTGCACCGGTTTGCCCCCGGTGCGGTAGCGGCTGTAGGCGACCGCGAAGCCCCATTCGCGATGGGCCGGCCAGGGCGACGTATCGTAGCTTTCGGGCGAAAGAAAATCCAGGTGCGCGGCCGCGGTCCCGAGATCGTAACCCGTATAGGAATTGCCGGTGACCGTCATCGTCGCCCAGTTGCGATAGCTCAACAGCGTATTCGCATCCGTGCGATGGATCTCTCGCGCCACGACGCCGAGGTTCCGGCCCAGGTAATCGTCCAAAAAGCGGCGATAGGCGCCCACCATGACGCGCCACGATCCGTCATTGGCGATCTGATCGTCGGTGGGATTGGTGAGCTGGCCGCTGGAATTGAGTGGCGGCGCGATGCCCCAAATCTGCTGGGCGTTGGCGAGCGACCCGTATTGATCGTTGACCCAGGTGCGCCAATCGGGATCGAGGACGGCACGCCCCAGGCCCTCCACGTACGGCATTCCGTCCACATAACCGTCGTAGCCGCCTTGGTTTTGAAAACCGATGTACGGTTCCCACAGCAGCTCGTAAGCGAACACGCGGTCGTTACCCGGAAGAAAGGCGGCGTCCAGATACGATCCCACCAGCGGATTCAGCGTCTGGTTGAATGCGTTGTCGCCGAGCGTGGCGGGCATGGCAATGCGCGCCCAGATCCCGTGATTGCGGCAACGATCGAGAAAATCGATCAGCGAGCTGGCATCTTGCTGCCAGAACGAGTTCGGATACGGAAGCGAATACTGGATGTTCACCAGGTTGAAGTTAAGGGAGGCAAGGAGCGACAGGTCGGCCTCGATGGGAACGGGATCGTAGTTCTGCGGTTCCAGCCAGTCAGCGTTGCCGCTGAGTTGAGCACCGTAGCGCGGCCAATAGTTCACTCCATGCAGAAACACACGCTGGCCATTCACGTAGAAGGCGCCGTTCATCGCCTGGATCTTTTGGGCCGGCTCCCGCGCCAGCGTCGGATCGAAAACGCGCACCGGGCTTGTGATGGTATCCACTTCCTGGCCGTTAACCATGAGTTGGAAATTGAGCGTGTAGTCGCCGTTGGGCAGCGCGGGAAAGTTGAGCGTGACCGTGTTCACTCCGGTGGCTGAGAGGGCTATGGGGATGGAAGGCTGCGGCAGCGCGCCCGAGCCGCCTGAAATGGACCATTGCAATGTGGCTTGCGCCGCGGCGCTCGACATATTGATCGTGCTCGCTTGGCCGGCAATCGTTTCGCCCGGTAGCCAGGCAATCTGCGTGGGACCTGCGCACTGTAAGTGAACGCCCGTGAGAGCGGCATGGAGCGCGGCAACCAGTTGGGCTCGATCGGCAGCCGAGAGTTCGGGCCACGGCAGCCAGACGATGAAATTCTCCATCACGGGAATGGTAATGGGAGGGCCATTGGGAAGGCTCGGTGGCGGAGCCTGGAGAAACGAATAAATGGTTGCGGCCGGCGCCAAGACGTCGCCGATGACGCGTGTGCGCGCGCCGCAGGGGGAGGTGATGCCGCGGCCGTTGACGATGGGAACTCGCGTTCCCGAACTGGTAGTGTATTGCATATACCAGGGCGACAGCGTCGGAATGTACGGAACCGTAAACGGACCCTGCGGCGGTGGAGATCCCACGGCAGCCTGGTAGGCGGTGGCATCCAGGTAGCTGCCGTTAGGCGCGAGGTAGAGCGGGTCTTGGAAGGGCTCGCCTCCGCTCCCCAGGAAGCTTCCTCCCGAGCTCACGAACTGGGAGATCGCCGTCAAGGTGTCGAAGGGAAGACTTTGGAGCGACGGCACTGCCAGCAGGACATTGGTCGCTATGGAGCCTGGTTGGATCGCCGGCGGAAGATCCGCGGGCGTAACGGTGGTGACCGTGTATCCCGCGTCGCTCAGAATCGAGTCGAACTGCGCGACCGTGAACATCCAGCGATCGTCCTGCCAGGGTCCGCTTCCATCGACGACGATCGCTTGAGAGGTTTGGCCTAGCGCGCGGTTCGCCGGCGACAGGCCAAGCAAAAGAACGCTCCAGAACAACCACCGGCGTGCGTCCTGGCCGGTCGCACGGGGATTCCGGCCGGCTTTGCAACAAAATGCATACCAATCCTCAGGGATTCGAACAGAAGGGCGCGGAGAAATCACCATAATGCCATAACCGCGCGGCGCAACCGATCCCCCCGGCTTCCGGCCGGACTGCCAAACGGCGCGATGAGAAGCACCGGGCGATTTGCGGATGCCGTCAGGATCGGGACCAGCGCCACAATACAATCGTCGCCGGTAGTGCCACGGCGGCAAGGGCCCAAAGCCCAACCGTCAGGATATTGGAGACGCTGCTACGCGCAGAGATCTGCCACAACGCGAACAGCGCAGTCAGTAGGAGAATAGCCGCACAGGTCCGTTCCATCCAGATGAGCGGAAGCTGAGCTCGATTCATCCGTTGCCGGCGCAGCCTCAGATTCAGCCTCCACCACATCGATGCGGCCGGCTCCAGCGGCTCTTCCAGGGAACCCTCCAGCAGAGACTCAAGTTGCCGGCTGACCGAGCAAACTTCACTGCAAACGGCGCACGCCCCGGCGTGTTGCAGAAGCTCGGGTGGCAGTCCGCCTTGAGCGAGCGCCTGAGCTACTTCCGGCTCTCTTTCGCAGCGCGGCGTTTCGTGTTGCTCGCCCGGTCTATGCGCCATAACCACGCTTCTTCAGCATACCTGCAAAATTCGCTCGGGCCCGTGCCAGCATGGGCCGGATGCTGGCCGTGCGCGCCTGTAGAAGGCCCGCAATCTCGCTATGGCTGAAGCGCTCGACATACGCCAGCCACAACAACTCGCGCTCCCTAGGTTTCAAGCGGCCGAATATCCGCCTGACGTCGCGAGCTTCATCGAAGGAATTCTCGTGTGCCGCGAAATTCCGCTCATCCGGCAGCGGTTCCATCGGCCGAGACCTTCGATGATCGCGGATCAGGTTTGTCGCGATCCGGAAAAGGTAATTCTTGCGCCACGCGAAGTCCATGCATTCCGGGAGGTCGGCCTTCAACAACCGAAAGTAACTCTCCTGCAGCAGGTCGTCCGCCAAGCCCACATCATCCCGCAAAGCGGACCTCAGGTAGGAACGCAGCCGGTGCGCTGTCTGCTCGTAGAATGCGCAAAAGCCTTCCTCGTCCATGGGCATCGCGGCGACGGCAGTTTCAGGATGTTACCCCGTCACGGCGCCGGTTGCCGATTTTTTTGCAGAAGGCCCCACGCCTTGCACAGGCGATGCGAGATGGCCGCCGAAATAAGGAATCCGATTCCCAGCGCCGTGATCGGCGTGCCGATGATCAGCAGCGCCTTGCGCGCGTCCGGATCGTTCAGAGCGCTCCGGACAAGCAGCAAGGAGGCGCCCATTGAGGCGAGTGCTATCCCGAGCTGTATGCCGTTCA
>JASIGB010000241.1:0-2701 GCA_030045355.1 Bryobacteraceae bacterium | reverse complement strand
CTTAGGCGACGCCCTGGGCGCTCGCGTCACCATTGGCAAAGGTCTTGGTCCTGAGTTCGAAGAACCCACGCGCCAGGTTGTCGGGATCGTGGGCAACGTTCACGAAAGTGGATTGGAGTGGTCCGATGAACCCGTAATGTACATTCCCGATACCCAGGTCCCCGACGGTCTGACCAAGCTCGCCAATAGCGCCATCCCACTGAGCTGGGTGATCAAAACCGCTGGCGAGCCTTCCAGGATGAGCGAGGCCATCCAGCGTCAGATGCAACAGGTGGACAAGCAATTGGCCGCGACCAAGATCCGGACCATGGATCAGATAATCGCAGATTCCACCGCGCGCCAGAGTTTCAACATGCTGCTGCTCACGATCTTCGCGGGCCTTGCCCTTTTATTGGCAATCGGCGTCTACGGCTTGCTGTCCTACACGGTGGAACAACGCGCGCAAGAACTCGGCATCCGCCTGGCCTTGGGGGCGGACCGGACAGATCTGCTGAAACTGGTGGTCCGTCAGGGCCTGCTCCTGTCTGCGACTGGCGTGGCCATCGGACTTGTGGCTTCGTTGGGCATCAATCGAGTTCTGGCGAATCTGCTGTTCGGCGTCAAAGCAACGGATCCGATCACTTATGTCGCGGTGGCCGCCGTGCTGCTTTCGGTGGCGCTCGTTGCGAGCTACCTTCCCGCGCGCCGCGCCACCCGGATCGACCCGCTCATTGCCTTGCGCTATGAGTAGACTCTGACGGTTCGCAAATCATCGTTTCGCCGGTCCTGGCCGATAAGGGAAGCGGTGCACCTCGACGTTTATCTGATCAGGGGATCGCGAAAGCGTTTTTGCGCCTTGGGCGCCATCCTTGCCGCGGCGCTGTTCAGTCTGCATGGCGGGCAACGGGCACTCGCCGCGGAGCTGGCCGCGGTCCCCATTGTGCTCCGATTGATCGAGCGCCGGGCAGCGAAGCAGGTGATGGCGTTTCGTTCCGCGGCCGCGAAGAACGAGTCGCATTATCGGAGGCTGTTCGAAATGTCGCCCGACCCGGTGGTGCTGGGCCGCAACGGCGCCATCGCGATGGCCAACGAAGCCGCCGTAGAACTGTTCGGAGCGCGTAGCGCCGATGAAATGATCGGCCGGAAATTTACCGAGTTCGTGACCGCCGAGTCGCAGGCCTCGGTGGAAGAATTGCGCGGCAATCTCTATGCCAGCGAAATGAAAACCGCGCCTCGGGAAATTCGGATCATGCGGGCCGGTGTGCCCGTGGACGTCGAAATCGCGGCGGCTTCCTCGATCGACGAACGCGGCGCGACGGTGCTGTGCGTCCTGCGGGATATCACCAAACGAAAACGCGCCGAGGAGGCGCTGCGATCGAGTGAGGCGCGATTGCGCGCCATCTCGGATTCAGCCCAGGATGCCATGATCATGATGGGACCCAGTGGCGAGATCAGCCACTGGAATCCCGCGGCCGAGTCGATCCTGGGCTACAGCCAGGAAGAAGCGATCGGGGAAAACCTGCACCGGCTGCTTATGCCGGAGCGTTACCACCAGGCCTGCTCCAACGCCCTGCCGGAGTTTTTCCGCAGCGGTCAGGGCAGCGCGGTCGGCAAAACACTGGAGCTTCGAGCCCACCGCAAGGATGGGAGCGAGATCGCCATTGACCTTTCCTTGTCAGCCATTCTCCTGAATGGCGAGTGGCACGCCATCGGTCTGCTGCGCGACATCACGCGCCGCAAGCAAGCCGAGGAGGCATTGCGGGAAAGCGAGGAAAATTTTCGCCAGTTGGCGGAAAATATTCGCGAGGTGTTTTTCATAGTCGGCCCAAACGGCAAGCAGGCCATTTACACCAGCCCGGCCTACGAACAAATTTGGGGCCGCAGCCGCGAAGGCCTCCGTCGCGATCCGAATGCGTGGCAGGAGGCCGTTCACCCCGATGACCTGGAACGCATCCGGGCTCAGGCAGCCCAGCGCTTCTCTGGCGATTCGAGCCAGTTCGAATATCGCATCCACACGCCGGATGGAGCGGAGAAATGGATCCACAGCCGTTCCTTTCCCGTACGCGATGAGCAAGGGGAGCTCATTCGAATCGTTGGGATCGCCGAAGAGATTACCGAGCGAAAGCGTTACGAAGCGGAGCTGATTCGCGCCCGCGAAGGCGCCGAGGCCGCTAACCGGGCCAAGAGTATGTTCATCGCCACCATGAGCCATGAATTGCGTACGCCGCTGAACGCGATTCTCGGCTTCGCCGAGTTACTGGAGGTCGAAATGGCCGACCAGGGTATTCACGCCTGGGATGCCGACATTCAGAAAATCCGCCGGGCCGGCACTCATCTGATGGCGCTCATCAGCCAGGTGATCGATGTGTCGAAAATCGAGGCCGGCAAAATGGAGCTACAGCCCGAGATCTTCGACATGGCGGCGCTGGTCGAGGAGGTGGCTGCCGGAGTCGAGACCTTAGCGGCCAGGAATGCAGTCCATGTGAAAATAGCAGCGGAGCCCGCCAGAATGTATGCCGATCGAGTGCGCATCGGTCAGTGCCTTTTTAACTTGATGGGCAATGCCTGCAAGTTTACCCATGGCGGGCACGTGGTCGTGGAAGGCAAAGTAGTCGAAGACAAGCCCGATCGCGCTGCGGAGTCTGAGTGGTACACGGTACGCGTCAGCGACACCGGGATTGGCATCCAGCCTGAGGACTTGGAAAAACTGTTCCAGTATTTT
>JASIGB010000240.1:0-7210 GCA_030045355.1 Bryobacteraceae bacterium | reverse complement strand
TGGCGCTGGTCTTGCCGCTGCTCGGGGGCACATAGCCGATGACGTACTGCGAGCGCAGCTCACGAGAGATCTGTTCCGCGGCCTGGTTCAGCTCTCGCCGGCTATCGGCTTGGAAGTAACGGCCGCCGGCGCGATCGGAGATGCGTTCGAGCAAGTCCGGCCCCATAAGCTCCTCGGGCGCGCGAGTGCGCAAGCTCCAGGATTCGGCGCTATCGATGGCGTAAATCTGCACATCGGCTTCTTCGAGCGAGTGCAGGATCTCGCGCTCGCTAAAACGGCTGTGATTGTCGCCGCCATCGGAGAGAATGAGCATCGCCCGGTGTGCGTTTTTCGCCTGCTTCATGGCGCTCAAGCCGGTTCGGATGGCATCCAGCAGGGAGGTTTCGCCGTGCGCGGAAAAGTCGAGCAGCCGGTTTTGGATCTCGGCCGGATTCGAAGTCCAACCCATGGCCACCTGCGGCTGGTCGGAAAAGGTGATCAGTGCGAATTCGTCGCCCGGATTGCCCTTGGCGAGAAGCGCGCCTACAACGTCGCGCATCGCCGGCAGTTTGCCCTCCATGCTGCCGCTGGCGTCGAAGATGACGGCGAGAGAAAGGGGCACTTCCTCTTGGGAAAAATAAGCGATGCTTTGTTCCGAGTTGTCTTCGAAGACGCGGAAGCGGTCGCGAGTAAGTCCGAGGATGGGACGGTCATGCGGGCCGAGGACGGTGGCGTTGATCAGGACGACGTTCGCATCGATGCGGAATTGGCCGGGGCGGCCGCTTTCGGCGGTACCATCTGCCGCCTGGGAACCCGATGCGATCGCAAGAGCGATTCCCAGCGCCATGAAGACCCTCTTCATGCTTTCAACATATCGGCCGGGAAGGTCCAAAACAAGGAGGTAATTTGTACTTTGGGTACCGGCGGGTTGTACTAACCGCTGGGGATTAGGGAATCCGCTTGCACACGCGCGCGGCTCAGACCAGGACTGTGAAGGCGGTTTCGGTGCGAGTCACCGGGCGGTAGAGCGTGTCGCGTTCCATGGGCTCGCGGCCGGCTTCGCGGATCAGGCGCAGCAGCTCGCCGCGGCGCAGGCTTTGGCTGGTGGTGGCGCCGGCTTCGTGATAGATCTTCTCTTCTACCACGGTGCCGTCCAGGTCGTCGGCGCCAAAGCGTTGCGCGATCTGCGCGATCTTAGGCGTCATCATGATCCAGTAGGCCTTGATGTGGCTGATGTTGTCGAGCATCAGGCGCGAGACCGCGATCATCTTCAGATCCAGGAAGCCGGTGGTGGTGGAGATGTGTTCGAGCGCGGTGTTGGCCGGATGGAACGCGAGCGGAATAAAGGTCTGGAAGCCGCCGGTTTCGTCCTGCAGCTCGCGCAGCTTGATCAGGTGATCCACGCGATCCTCTTCGGTTTCGATGTGGCCGTACAGCATGGTGCAGTTGGATTTCAGGCCGAGCTGGTGGGCGGTGCGGGCGACGTCCAGCCATTGATTGCCGTCGATTTTGTGATCGCAGATGATGCGGCGCACGCGGTCGTGGAAAATTTCCGCGCCGCCTCCGGGCAGGGAATCGACGCCCGAGTCCTTCAGCCGCGTCAAGGTCTCGCGAATCGACAGCTTGCTGCGCTGGGCCAGATAGGCGACTTCCACCATCGTGAGCGCCTTCAGGTGAACTTCGGGGAAGCGCTGCTTGAGCCCGCGAAACAGGTCGCAAAACCAATCCAGCGTCAGCTCGGGATGCAGACCGCCGACGATGTGGAACTCGGTGACGGCTTCGGTCCAACCTTCGCCCGCGCGGTGCCAGACTTCGTCGAGCGACCAGGTGTACGCCTTGGGATCCTTGGCCCGCTTACCGAAGGCGCATAGCTTGCAGCTTGCCACGCAGACGTCGGTGGGGTTAATGTGGCGGTTGACGTTAAACCAGGTGACGTTGGCATGTTTGCGCTCGCGTACCAGGTTCGCCATATGGCCGAGAGCGAGAATATCCGGGCTGCGAAACAGCGCGATGCCGTCGGCGAAATCCAGCCGTTGATCGGCCCGCACCTTTTCGAGAATCGGCCACAACCGCTGGTCTTCAAAATGGATCTGCATGATTCAGGCCCGCAGGCTGAGGCGGTTCCACAAAATGTCGGCCGCCCAAAACAGAAAGAATAGCACGCTGACGTAGCCGTTTACGGTGAAGAAGGCGGCGTCTACGCGCGAGAGGTCATCGGCCTTCACCAGGCGATGCTCGTAGGCCAGCAGCAACACAATGGCCGCGATGCCGGCCCAACTCAGGGCGCCAAGGCCGAAGGAAACAGACAGCAGGACCAGGCAAACGATCATGGCGACGTGCAACGCGCGCGCGATCCAGAGCGCTCCCGCCATGCCGAAGCGGCGCGGCAGGCTGAACAGGCCCTCGCGCGCGTCGAACTCGTAGTCCTGGCACGAATAAATAATGTCGAAGCCGGCGGTCCAGAAGGTGACGGCAGCGGTGAGCCAGAGAATGCGCGGATCGAGCGATCCGCGGACCGCGATCCAGGCTGCGGCCGGCGCAATGCCGAGAGCAAATCCGAGGATTATGTGGGAGAACGTGGTGAAGCGCTTGGTGAAGGAATAAAAGAAGACTACGGCGAGTGCGACGGGGGCGAGCTTGAAACACAGCGGGTTGAGGGCCCGGGCGGCGATCAGGAAAACCAGGGCGGAGGCCATCACGAAGCCCCACGCAAACCGCAAGCTCAGGAGGCCGGCGGGCAAGTGGCGCTGGCGCGTTCGAGGATTGCGGGCGTCGATGTCGGCGTCCAGAATCCGGTTGAAGGCCATGGCGGCCGAGCGCGCCCCCACCATGGCGATCGCGATCCACAGCAGCTTCAACCCGAATCCGCGGCCATCAAATCGGCTCTCGCGGAACGCCAGCAGAGCGCCGGTGAGGGCGAAGGGTAAGGCGAAGACGGAGTGCTCGAACTTGATCATCTCGAGCGTCAGCCGCAACCGCTTCCAAAAGCGCTTCATCGCCATCCTGAATACTGGACTCTGAATTCTCGAATCCTCCCCTGCTTTCGTTACCATTCTAATTCATGCGTTATCCGCTCCTGGCCGCTGTTTTGCTTTTGACGGCGTGCGGTCCCAAGCCCGCGAGCGTGGATGACTTTTACTTACACACGGTCACGCTACCGGGGGGACGGGCGATCCGGGTAGAAGAGGCTTTCGACAACGTCACTCTTTTGCGCGGTTTGATGTTCCGCGCGTCGCTTGCGCCCGACCGCGGGATGCTTTTCGTGTATCCGCACCCTGATCATTACCAGGCATTTATGTATCAGGTGCGGATTCCACTGGATATCATCTGGATGGATTCCGGGCGGCGCATCCTCGCGATCGATGAGAACGCGCAGCCCTGCAAGACACAGGCCAGCCAGTGTCCGAAGTATGGCGGACGGAACCTGGTGTCTTATTCGCTCGAGATCGGCGGAGGGCTGGCCAAGCAATACGGTTTGCAAGTTGGCCAAATCCTGCAGTGGTAAGGGGCGGGGTGACGGGTCACCTGTTACTCTCAAGTTGAGATGGATTCCGATCAACTGCGAGGCCTGCTGGAGCAAGTGTATTCGGGGGCCGTGGACGTCGACGCGGCGCTGGACCGGATCCGCCACCTGCCGTTCGAGGATCTGGGCTACGCCAAGCTGGACCATCATCGCGCGCTGCGGCACGGTCTAACGGAGGTGATTTTTGGCAAGGGCAAGACGCCGGAGCAGATCGGCGCGATCGCGGCGCGTTTGCTCGATAAGTCGCCCAACCTATTAGTAACGCGCGCGGACCGGTACGCGGCAGCACTACTCAAGGCCGATTTCCCCGATGCCGAGCACTTTCCGCTGTCCGGAGCGGTACGCATCTGGCGCGACCGCACCATCCACGGCAAAGGCAAGCTGGCGGTGGTGTGCGCGGGTACCAGCGACATCCCCATCGCCGAAGAGGCGCAAGTGACAGCGGAAGTGATGGGCAACGAAGTGGAATCGATTTACGACGTCGGTGTTGCGGGGATCCATCGTTTGATCGCGCAAAGCGAACGGCTGATGGAAGCGCGCGTGGTGGTGGTGGCGGCGGGGATGGAAGGCGCTTTGCCGAGCGCGGTGGGAGGCATCGTTTCGGTGCCGGTGATCGCGGTTCCCACGAGCGTGGGTTACGGCGCGAGCTTCAATGGTCTGGCGGCACTACTGGGCATGTTGAACAGTTGCGCGAGCAACGTAACGGTAGTGAACATCGACAACGGATTCGGCGCCGGGTACGTCGCGAGTCTCATCAACCGGTTATAGAAATCCGCTTACTAACGTGCGCGGGTCACTCAGCGTGTAATTCGCTAGCTGTGCGCGGGTAACTACGCGACGGCGACGCTGACACGCGCGCCGGATTCTTCGACGAAGACGTAAAACCCGAACATGGGCATTTTTTCGCGCTTGCACCAACGGCTCATCTTCCATTGGACGCGCAAGTATCGTACCTCGGACCGCGATCCCAAGTTCAGCAAAATGGAATAGAGGCCGCAGTAGAACTTCGGGGGGAACTTGGCCAATGGTTTGGGATCCCACTGGTCGCCATCGGGAGAACCGAAGACAAAGATCTCCAGGCTTTCTTGCTCCAGGATGCGTGTGATCCCGAGTGTAAGCACCAAAAGCTTACCTCGCTTGGAAGCGAGATCGAACTCCGGCCCAGTGCCGTCTGCTCGGGCGATGCTTTCAGGCAACAGAACGTTACGCAGCATAGTTTCCTCCAGCCGGGGGACATGCCGGACACTGCTTGTTGTGTGCTACCTGGCAGGTGTACCTACAGGGTAACTCTGAATTCGACGGAGGCGGTCGCCCGCCTTCTCTAGAGTCTCATACTTCTTGCAAAAACAAAAGCGAATTAATGTTGCGCCGGGATTAGAAATCGGAGGATCGGCATCGGAGAAAAAGCTCGATCCCGGCACCGCAGCGACACCGACGTTTTCGATCAAATGACGAACGAAAGAAACATCGTCACGACAACCGAATTCGCCGATGCTGGTCATTATGTAATACGCGCCGGACGGCCGATAACAGTGAAATCCGGCGCTCTCCAAGCGCTCCAATAGAAAATCTCTACGCCTCTGATATTCCACGCTCAGTTTTTCGTAGTATGAATCGGGTAGGTTCAACGCCACCACACCCGCCTGTTGCAGAGGAGCAGCCGCGCCCACCGTCAAAAAGTCGTGGACCTTGCGAATCGAATCGGCAAGATCCGGCGCGGCCAAAACAAATCCCACCCGCCATCCGGTGACGGAATAGGTCTTGCTCATGCTGTTCACCAACACTGTGCGTTCCCGCATTCCCGGTAATGTCGCTATCGGCAAATGAGACGCACCATCATAAAGGATGTGTTCATAGATTTCGTCCGTAATCGCAAGGGCGTCGAACTCCTGACAAAGATTTGCGATGACTTCGAGCTCGCGCCGAGTAAATACTTTGCCCGTGGGGTTATTGGGCGAGTTCAAGATGATCGCTTTGGTCCTCGTGGAAAACGCACGGCGCAGCTCATCGGGATCAAAGGACCAATCAGGAGGTTGCAATCGGACGAGCTTGCGTTGCGCGTCGCACAATAGTGCATCAGGACCGTAATTTTCGTAGTAGGGCTCGAAAATGATGATCTCGTCGCCCGGATTGGTCACGGCCAGCAGGGTCGCGATCATGCCTTCGGTGGCCCCGCAGCACACGGTGATTTCCCGCTCGGGATCGTATTCCAATCCGTACCACTTTTGATATTTCGCGCGAATCGCGTCGCGGAACGGCTTGGCGCCCCAGGTGATGGCGTATTGGTTGATGTCGGCCGCGATTGCATCCTGGGCGGCGCGTTTCACTTCCTCGGGAGCGCCGAAATCCGGGAATCCTTGTGCGAGATTCACGGCGTCGTGCTCGATCGCCAGGCGCGTCATCTCGCGGATGACGGATTCTGTGAAGTGCAAAGTCCGCTGGCTGCGAAAACGGAGCCGCGCGGCATCCAGGCTGGCCGGGGAGTTCGCGACGGAATTCACGTGAGGATACCCATTTTCTTCGCCACTCTGGTGAGGATTTCCAAAGCGCGATCCAGCATCGGGCGCGTGTGAGTGGCGGTCACGATGGTGCGAATGCGCGCCTTACCTTCGGGAACCGTCGGGAAACCGATGCCGGTGGCGAGCAAACCTTGATCAAACAGCGCGGCCGAGAACTGGTGCGCGGTTTTCGCTTCGCCCACAATCACCGGCGTAATGGGAGTTTCGCTGTCGCCGGTGTTGAAGCCGGCGTTTGTCAAGTTTTGCTTGAAATAGCGCGTGTTGTCCCAAAGCCTTTCGATGCGTTCGGGCTCGTTCTCCAGGATGTCGAAGGCCGCTAGGCACGCCGCGGCGACGGCCGGCGGATGGGATGTGGAAAACAGGAACGGGCGCGCGCGATGATACAGAAACTCGATCAGGTCCCGGCTTCCGCAGACATAGCCGCCGAGCACGCCGATGGCCTTCGAAAGCGTGCCGACCTGGACGTCCACGCGGCCGTGCAATCCGAAATGGTCGACGGTACCGCGCCCGTTGCGGCCGAGAACGCCCGAGGAGTGGGCATCGTCGATCATCATGATGGCGCCGTGACGGTCGGCGAGTTCCACCAGAGCGGGCAGCGGGCCGATATCTCCGTCCATGGAGAAGACGCCGTCGGTGATCAGCAGCTTGTGGCCGGGCTTGCCTTCCAGCTCCTGAAGGAGGATCGCCGCGTGCGCGGTGTCTTTGTGCGGGAACACGTGAATCTTGGCTTTCGAGAGCCGGCAGCCGTCGATGATGCTGGCGTGGTTCAGCGCGTCGGAAATGATATGGTCCTCTGGTCCGAGAATCGCTGACACGGTTCCGGCATTGGCGGCAAAACCGGATTGAAACACGACGCACGATTCGGTGCGCTTAAAGTCGGCGATGCGCTCCTCCAGTTGCATGTGGATGCTCATGGTGCCGGAAATGGTGCGGACCGCGCCGGACCCCGCGCCATATTTCTTGGCCGCTTCCACCTGGGCCTCGATCAATTTGGGATGGTCGGCGAGACCGAGGTAGTTGTTGCTTGCCAGGTTAATCACCTCATGGCCGTCAAAGCGCGAGATCGGCTCACAGGGCGATTCGAGAACGCGCAGGCGCTGGTAAGAGCCGGCCTTGCGCCAGGCGTCCAGTTGTTCGCTGAGGTAGGCAAGCGGGTTCGCGGTGGTCATCTTTTTCATCGTATCGCGGC
>JASIGB010000239.1:0-5621 GCA_030045355.1 Bryobacteraceae bacterium | reverse complement strand
CTCCGTCAATCAAAATAAGGCTAGGAAAAGCCTTGTTCTCATCGCGCAGCCGCGAATAGCGGCGCGTCACCACCTCGCGCATGGATGCGAAATCGTCGTTGCCGACCACCGTGCGGATGATGAACTTGCGATAGTCTGATTTTTTCATGCGCCCGTTTTCCCACACCACCATGCTGGCCACTTTGTCGGTGCCGTGGATGTGCGAGATATCGAAGCACTCGATGCGCTTGGGCGCTTCCTGGAGGCCGAGGGCGTCCTGGAGCGCCTCCTCGATGGCTTTCGACGACGGATGCATGATGCGAAAACGCTGCTGGAAGGCGTGTGTGGCGTTGGTTTCGACGAGCGAGAGCAGCGCTTTCTTCTGGCCGCGCTGCGGGATCAGGATCTCCACTTTGTGGCCGCGCTTTTCGCTGAGGAACTCCTCCAGGGCCTCGCGATCTTCGAAGTCCACGGGCACGTGAATGCGGCTGGGGATGTACTGCTCGTTGATGTAGATCTGCTTGAGCAGGGAAGAGAAGAATTCGCCGGGCTCGAAATCGAAGAGGTCC
Organism: Bryobacteraceae bacterium; assembly: GCA_030045355.1. Classification (GTDB taxonomy): domain Bacteria; phylum Acidobacteriota; class Terriglobia; order Bryobacterales; family Bryobacteraceae; genus Palsa-89. Next base: position 5,073 of record JASIGB010000239.1, on the reverse strand, counting down.
TCCCAGAAATATTCGCGCCGGTCGACGATCCGGCCGTTGCGCAGGTGGAACAGGTTGGCGGCGACGAGCGGGGGCTCGGCATGATAAGCGAGGATGTCGATGTTTTCGCCTTCGGCGGCGGCGATCTTCTGCTTCTCCTCCATCTCTTCGACGGTGGAGATAAGGTCGCGCAGGCCGGCGGCTTCCTCGAAACGTGTATCCTCGGCGGCTTCTTTCATGCGGCCGCGCAATTCGCGCGCCAGATCCTTGTGGCGGCCTTCCAGGAATAGCCGGACGTCGCGAACCGCGGCGGCGTAGGCTTCGTCGGTGGTTAATCCGGCGACGCAGGGGCCCTGGCAGCGATGGATGTGATATTCCAGGCACGGGTGCGTGTGCACGCGCGAGAAGTCGACCTTGCAGGACGGCACCTTGAAGGTGCGGTGGATGAAGTGCACCAGGCGATGCGCCAGGTTGCCGGGGAAATACGGGCCGTAATAGGTGGAACCGTCCTTGATCAAGCGGCGGGTGACGTAGACGCGCGGGTATTTTTCGTTGGTGAGCTTGATGTAGGGGAAAGTCTTGTCGTCGCGCAGCAGGATGTTGAAGCGCGGCTTCCACTGCTTGATGAGCTGATTTTCGAGCGCCAGCGCTTCCTTGTTGTTGTCGACCAGGATGTATTCGATGTCGCGGGCGTCCGAGATCAGGGTACCGGTTTTGACGTCGGCCAGGCGATCGTCATTGAAGTAGCTGCGGACGCGCGCGCGCAGGTTCTTGGCCTTGCCGACATAGATCACCTCGCCGTGCTCGTCTTTGTAGAGGTACACGCCGGGCAGCAGAGGCAGTTGGGCGGCTTTGTCCCGGAGATCCATCGTTGCGAGGGGCTATTTGTATTGTCGCAGGATGCGTCAACTTCGAGTGCTGGGCGGATATGCTGTTGATTGTGCCGGTCAAGGTCCGCGAGGTAATCAAGGAATTGGGAAAAGCCGGTTGGGTTCACGTTCGGACGAAAGGGGACCACCGTGTTTTCCGGCATGCCGACGGTCGAATCACGGTGGTGTCGGGCAAATTGGGCGACGACGTCCGCCCCGGGACCTACAAGGCGATTCTCAAGCAGACTAAAATCGAAGAGGAGCCCGAATGACCCGAAAATACTCGCTTCTAATCGAGGGCGACGAGTCCGGCTACAGCGCAAACGTTCCTGAACTGCCCACGATCCTGGTGACGGGAAAGACTATCGATGAGTTAACGGCGCGAGCGATCGAAGCGATACAACTGTGGTGGGAGCATAGCAAACCGGCTCCTTCCGCGACCGCGATCCGGACCGAGGTCGAGGTGGAACTGTCGCTCTAGAGCCAACGGCATGATCGACCGCTTGCTGTCGCTCGCCATGTCGATGCACAGTTGCAAGGGCGTCTACGCCCTGCTCCTCGGGTCTGGCGTATCGAGGAGCGCCGGAATTCCAACCGGCTGGGACATAGTGCTCGACCTCATCAGGAAGCTTGCCTCCATAAAGGGCGAGGCCGCGGATCCGGATCCGGAAGCGTGGTATCAAGCGCTCGCTGGCGTCCGGCCGGACTACTCAGACATCCTGGACGAAATCGCGAGATCTCCGCCGAGCGTGCGCAACTGCTGCGGTCGTATTTCGAGCCGACCGCTGAGGAGCGGCAAAATGGCCAGAAACTTCCGACTGACGCGCATCGGGCAATCGCGAGGCTGGTGGCAAGAGGTTATGTCCGGGTTATCGTCACTACAAACTTCGACCGTCTGATAGAGCAAGCGCTCGTGGACGAGGGTGTGCAGGCCAGCGTCATTAGCACCGCCGATGCGGTCGTAGGTGCAATGCCAGTCACGCACTCTCCCTGCACGATCGTCAAGGTGAATGGGGACTATCTCGACCACCGCCTAAAGAACACGCGGGAAGAGCTTTCGGTTTACGACGCCCGGTTAAACAGTTTGCTCGATCGCATTTTCGATGAATTCGGCCTGATTGTGTGTGGGTGGTCGGGAGAGTGGGACGTTGCATTGCGTTCTGCCGTCGAACGCGTGAGTTCGCATCGCTTTGGAACGTACTGGACGACTCGAGGCGAGCCGAATCCAGTCGCTCAGAAGCTTATTTCGCTGCGCCGGGCAGCGACAATACAAATCAGCGGCGCCGATTCGTTTTTCAAGGACTTAAGCGACAAGGTGCAGGCGATTGAGGAGTTCGCTCTTTCTGATCCCGTCGCACCTCGGGTGGCGGTTGCGAGGCTGAAGCGCTATCTCTCTGACGCGAGCCAACAGATCAACCTGCACGATCTGCTCGTTTCTGAAACGGAGAGGGTTTTCAAGGCGGTTCGGAGCGACCGTTATTCACCGAATTTCAACGTCTCTTACCAGGATCTCAGGGATCGCTTGGCATGGTATGAGTCCGATCTCTCCGTGCTGTTGCCACTGATGATTTGCGGGGGCTACTGGGCCGACCCGAACCAGGCGCCTTATTTTCTTCAGTGCATTAAGCGTTTGGCTGATCGGGCGACATCGGGAGTCGGGAGGGCGGCGACCGTCGAGCTGCAGGCCTATCCCGCGCTCGTTCTTTTTTATGGGGCGGGAACTGCGTGTCTGACCAGAGGGAACTATTCGTTTCTTTCAGGTATGTTCCACCTAAAGGTACGAGACTGGAATGGCGATGAAGTTCCGATCGTTAAGGCATTGAACACCCTTAGGGTAATGCATCTGGATGATCAGCGAAAACTCCCGGGTTATGAAAACTGCTGCGCTCCCCTCAGCGATCATCTTTTTTCGGTGATGCGCGGATTCCTTCGCGAATTTATTCCTGACGACCTCGCGTATGACGAAGCATTTGATTGGTTTGAATATCTGTTGGGCCTCATCCATTGCGACCAAACGACGAGTGATCAAGATCTATCCGCCTTGAAGGCGAAGGGCGAATGGGAAATCCGGGCTCCCTGGGGGCGCTTCGTTTGGAAGGGTCTACACGCTGACGTAGCTACGGTTCGGCAGAAGGCTGACCTTCGGAAAGGGCAACCTGTTCCGCCGCATATCGGGGCTCTCCTAGGGCACGGTTTCTTTGGTAGCGAGGAGCGGTACGTCGATCTCAAACGGGGCTTCGACTCACAAGTAGCCATGATATTGGCTGGGCATCTGTAATCCATGGTCATCACCACCGAATACGTCGACATCCCCTCGGGCGGCGCGCCCATGCGGACATTTGTTGCGGCCCCCAAGGCACCCGAGAAGTATCCGGGGATTATTTGCTATTCGGACATCTTCCAACTCACCGGCCCATTGCTGCGCGCGGTCTCACGGCTGGCCGGTTACGGCTTCGTGACCGCGGCGCCGGAGATTTACCATCGCAGCGAGCCTGCGGGTGCAGCGATTCCCTTTGATGATGCCGGCCGCACGCGCGGCATGGACGACGCAGCCAAGACTCCGGTCGCGCACTTCGATGAGGACCGGCGAGCGGTGCTGGACTACCTGGCGGGCCATGCCAAAGTAGCCCCGGGCCAGCTTGGTGCGATGGGCTTCTGCATCGGCGGGCATCTGGCTTTTCGCGCCGCGCTCGACGCCACCGTCCGCGCCACGGTCTGCTTCTATGGCACCGGGATTCACGACGGGAAGCTGGGCCAGGATGCCGATGCAGGATCGCTGGCGCGCGCCGGAGAGATTCGGGGGAAGCTGCTCATGATCTGGGGCAGTGCGGATCCGCACGTTCCTGAAGCCGGGCGCGCCGAGATCGACCGAACGCTGCGCGAAGCAAAGGTTGATTACGCGACGAAGCTTTACGCCGCCGAACACGCCTTCATGCGCGACGAAGGACCGCGCTACGATCCGGAAGCCACGGACCAGGCGTTCTCCGAGATGATCGCGCTGTTCCGGACCGTGTTCCTGCGCGGGTACGCCCCGCTATAATCAGAATCGTGGTACGCAAACTTGCCATCGGCCTGCTCGTGGCCGGAGTCCTTTTCGCCCAGGACCAACCCACGCTCAGGAAGCGCTCGGACGACCAATCGAAGCCGCAGGGGCAAACCGAGGAACAGGAACCTCCGGAAGAAGACGAAAGCCTCAAGCCGAAGACTTATTCCTTCAATCCGCTCGAAGCCGAAAAAGACGTCAAGGTGGGACTGTATTACTTCAAAAAAGGCAACTACAAGGCATCCACCAGCCGCTTCCGCGAGGCCACGCTGTGGAATCCCACCTACGCCGAAGCCTTCCTGCGGCTGGGTGAGAGCGAAGAGAAGATGAAGGACAAAAAGGCCGCCGCCGAGGCGTACACGAAATATCTCGCTCTCGCGCCGGACAGCAAAGACGCGGCGTCGGTGAAAAAGAAGCTAGCCCACGATCGCTAGCCGCTCTCGCTTACGGCCGGCCTGCTGCGCTTTCATCACCGCGAGTAAGCGGCTGACACCGGCGGTCCAATCGGGGAAAAGATCCAGATACTGCGTCTGACGCGAGATGCGGGCCGGGACGACACATTCATCCAAGCGGAGCGGGATAAAGAAAATCTCGTCGATCGGCACCCTGGCTGCGCAGAACAGCGCGTAGCGTAGCTCGCTATGGAAGCTCCCGCGTTTTGAGGTGGCGCGGCGGGAAAAACACGCCACGAAGAAATCGGAAGTCTGGATGGCGGTCTCTATGGCCCGCGGCCAATTCTGCCCGGGCATGAGGCGCTTCTTGTCCAGCCAAGGACGGAAGCCGCTGGACTCGAACGCGCGATAGAGCTTTTTGGCGAAGGCAAGATCTTCTTCCACATAAGCGATGAACACGCGCGGCCGGCTGTGCGCCAGGAATCGAAATCCATGTTTGCCGCCCGCTGACAAGGTCCCCAGACCGTCGATTTCGATGGATCCCCCGTGTTCCAACACTTCGCGGAGCAGCCGGGCGATGCGCCGTGCCAGGGCCCGGTTCGAGCGGGTTCCGTTCATCGCGCTGTCTTCCTTGTCTTCGCGCGCCGGGCGCCGGGGGGAAGGCATTGCTCGAAGTAGAACTCGGGCTTTTCTCCGGGCATGAATGTTCCCAGGCCGGGAAGCGACGCGCTGTACCCTTGTCGGACCCGCCGCAATATGCCAGATAGGATGGTGTCCAGTTGGTCCGCAG
>JASIGB010000238.1:0-4463 GCA_030045355.1 Bryobacteraceae bacterium | reverse complement strand
CGAATTGGAAAAGATTCCGGGCGCAATCTGGAATTTTTCGCAGCCCATCTCCGACAACATGGAAGAGGCCGTCAGCGGCGTGAAGGGACAACTTTCCACCAAGATCTATGGTGACGATCTGCACGTTTTAGAGGATAAAGCGGAAGAGATCATGAAGGTCATGGGTTCAGTGCCGGGAATCGAGGATCTCGGGGTCTTTCATGTACTGGGACAACCCAACCTGATATATACGGTTGACCGCGAGGCCGCGGCGCGCTTTCAGATCAACGTGGCGGACGTGCAGGACGCCATTCAGACCGCGGTAGGAGGGAACGCCCTGACGCAGGTTCTACAGGGCGAGCGCCGTTATGACCTGGTGATGCGCTATCTGCCCCAATACCGCGACACCAAGGAAGCGATCCAGAAAATTCGTCTTCTTTCACCCTCCGGCGAACGCGTCTCACTGGCTCAGCTCACAAAAACGCAAGAGCCGGACGGTGGCTCTGAGATTTACCGCGAAGCGAGCCAGCGCTACATCCCCATTAAATACAGCGTCCGCGGGCGGGATCTGGGCGGCGCCGTGCGTGAAGCGATGGACAAGGTGGGCAAAGAAGTGAAACTGCCCACCGGCTATCGCTTAGGTTGGGAAGGCGAGTATCAGAGCGAAGTACGAGCCGAAAGGCGCCTATTTGTGATCGTCCCGCTGACGGTGTTCCTGATCTTTTTGATCATTTATGCGGCCTTCGGTTCTGCGAAGTGGGCCTGTCTCAATTTGGTCAACGTGCTGGTCTCGCGGCTGGGCGGGCTGACGGCGTTGCTGGTGACCGGCACCCACTTCAGCGTGTCGTCTGGCGTAGGATTCATGGCCTTGTTCGGCGCCTCCATCCAAACCGGCGTGATCATGGTCGAGTATATAAACCAATTGCGTTCCCGAGGCATGCCGATTATCGAAGCGGCCATCGAAGGAGCGGTCCGGCGCTTCCGGCCCATCATGATGACCATGTTGGTGGCCACGCTTGGTCTGCTGCCGGCGGCGCTGTCTCACAAGATCGGCTCCGACTCGCAGCGGCCGTTTGCGATCGTGATCGTCGGCGGGCTCATCTTCGATTTGGTCATGAGTATTTTCCTGCTGCCGACGTTCTACGCCTGGTGGGCGCGCCCGACGGACCGCCTGCCTCCCATCGAGGAGTCCAGAAGCGTCTACGAGTCGGGTGAAGAGGCTTGATGAGTAAGGAGTCTGTTCGCAGTCGTATTGAGCAGGTCGGAATCGTTCCTGCCATTCGCTTCACGTCAACCGAAGACGCGTGGTTTGCGGTGGAGGCGATTGCTGAGACCGGGATTCCCATAGTGGAAGTGACGATGACCATCCCGGGCGCCGTGGAAATGATTCGGGAACTGGTGAAAAAAGATCCGGAACTCATCGTGGGCGCCGGCACCGTGGATGACGTGGAGTCCGTACGCCGCTGCCTGGACGCTGGAGCGCAATTCCTGACCAGTCCCGGAGTGGACGTGGAGGTGGTTGAATTCGCCTTGCAACAGAACGTGGTGGTGTTTCCCGGGGTCATGACACCCAGTGAAGTGATGGCTGCATGGAAGGCGGGCGCGGATTTCGTGAAAGTGTTTCCTTGTTCCATGCTGGGCGGCGCGAGTTACATCAAGACGCTCAAATCGCCTTTCCCGAACGTGCCGTTCATCGCTTCCGGCGGCGTGACGCAACAAACTACCACGGATTTCATTCAAGCGGGCGCGGTGGCGGTCGGCGTGGGCAGGGACCTGGTATATCCGGAAGCAGTCCGCCGGCGCGATCGCGACTGGATTCTCGAATTGGGCCGCCGCTTCGTTAAGATAGTGAACGATGCACGTACTCCCCAGGCGGCGTGAGATGAGATTCACAATGATCAAGCTCGTATGGATTGGAGCGGCGGCCAGCTGCATGCTCATGGCGGGTGAGGATGCACCGGTCGAGCAGGTGCAAGTCACGCACACAGAGCGCATGGACTTCCCGTCCGGCGGCACTTTGAGGATGCTGAAATCCACCGGCGACCTGACGATCGAGGGCTGGGATCGCTCCGACATGGAGATCACCACGGTCAAATCGACAAAGTCATACCATCCCGAAGACCGGAAGGCGGCGGCACAGAGCCTGGATCGAATTCAACTGGTCACCGCCCGCAAGGGCGACGAACTGACGATCACCACCCAATTTCCCAAGCACGTGCTGCCGATGCGGCTGTTGCGTGGTGTTAGCGCCTTTGAGCTGCAATACGTCATCAAGGTGCCGCGCAACGCCCGCGTCTTCGTCGAGCATGATTCCGGTAACGTACATATCGACGACGTGACCGGCGATGTTCACGCAAAGAATGGATTCGGGCAGATCACGCTGCACATGCCGCAGGACGGTCATTATGCGATCGACGCCAAGACCCGCCTGGGCGCCGTGGACTCGGATTTCGCAGGGCCCGAGCACGGCAGATATTTCGACCTCGGCCATGCATTCATTAGCGAAGCGCCTCCCGCCGGTGCACAGAAGCTGTACGCGCGCATGGGCGTCGGGGACATCACAATCCTGAAGATCCGACAGCCCTCACCGCCGCCTCCCTTGAATCCTTAGTTTCGCCCGAGCTCGCGTTAACGCACATCCCGGAGCCGGCCTGTGGCATCAAAATCGCAGGGGGTACGATGTGCGGGGCATCACGTTAGTTACGTTGTTCACCGTGGCGGCGGCCAATGCGGCTACCCTGGACCCAGTCACAGAGAAAGCATGGGACGAATACGTCGACTCCGCCACCCAGCGGATGGAGCAGCGTTTGGGTCCCGGAAATTGTTTCCTGTGGGTGGATGAAGAGCCCGAGCGCTTGGCGCGCGTTAAAGCAGGTGAGATTGTGGTTGCCCCGGCCGGGGCCCATAACCCTGTGCATGTGCCCTCCGGCCTGATTCATGACTGGGTAGGCGCCGTCTTCATCCCTCGCGTCTCCGCTGCGGACGTTCTGAAAGTAGTACGTGATTACACGCATTACGTCGACCTCTACCAGCCCGATGTGGCCGACTCCAGGACCGTCCTGCTTGGCGATCTCGCCAACGGCGACGCGCAGGACCGCTTTTCGTTAACTCTGATCGACAAGGCCATTTCGTTCAAGACCGCGTTTGAAGCCGATTATGAGGCTCACTATGTGCGTCTGGACGACCGGCGAATGTTCAGCATCGCGCGCAGCACCCGCGTCCAGGAAGTGGAAGGCCGCGGATCGGACAATCCGCGACTCCTGCCTGAGGGCACAGGCCGTGGAATTATCTGGCGGATGTTCAGCATCACCCGTTATATGGAGCGCGACGGCGGCGTCTACGTCGAGTTTGAAGCCTTGGCGCTAAGCCGTGACATCCCCGGCTCGATTCGCTGGTTGATCGAGCCGATGGTGCGCCGCATCGCCCGAAACTCGCTAGCGGTCTCGTTGCGCGATACCGAGAAGGCAGTGCGTACCCAGGCCGAGGTCGCCCACCGGTAGCGCTCAAGTGTCACCTCAGGCTTAGACCTTAACTTGTTGACTGAATTAGTAGTAGCTGCCTCATTTTGGCGTTGCTCGGGCACTTGGTAACGCGGATATCTCTCGCATTGATCCCAGTGCGTCTGCTATGATTGCCAAAGGAGCGTTTCTGCTCAGTTTGGGAATCGGTTTCCTTAAATTGATCCGACAGTCAATTGTCTAGGGGTCCGACTCGGTTTATGCGTTGGTGTGCAGGCTCCGGTGGCCGAAAGGCCGCTATAGGAGAAGCCTAAAGACGCTCGGAGGGCTCCGCCCTGGTGAGTTTCGGGGTCAAGGACGGGAGCCGGTTCCGCTGGTAAGCGCTCCTTTTTCTTTTCTTCCGCCATAAAACTTGATGAACATTCTATTCATTGGCGACATTTTTGCGTCGCCGGGCCGGGCTCTGGTTGCGCGGCACTTACAAGAAATCATTACCGAGGAAAAAATCCAGCTTGCCATCGCCAACGCCGAGAATTCGGCCGGTGGATTCGGCATCACGCCGGTGATCGCCGAGGAGTTTCTCTCGATGGGGGTCGATGTACTCACCTCGGGCAATCACATTTGGGATAAGAAAGAGATCTTCGATTATCTCCCGCGCGCGCCGCGCCTGCTGCGCCCGGCCAATTATCCGGCCGATCTGCCCGGGAGCGGCTGCCTGGTGACCAAGGCGCGCAACGGAGTTCAGGTGGCGGTGATCGATCTGCAGGGCCGCGTGCATTTGCCGGCCATCGACGATCCGTTCCGTGCGGCCGATCGCATTCTCGAATCGCTCGACCCGGCGATCAAAGTGCGCTTCGTCGATTTTCACGCCGAGGTCACCAGCGAAAAGATGGCCATGGGCTGGTATCTGGATGGCCGCGTGTCCGCCGTCATCGGCACGCACACGCACGTCCCCACTGCCGACGAGCGCATTCTGGCCGGAGGCACCGCCTATCAAACCGACGTGGGTATGACCGGGCCGTACGA